>NZ_JBEXNW010000003.1:0-153666 GCF_040611295.1 Streptomyces sp. NPDC002935 | reverse complement strand
CCATAGCCGGAGCCGTGGTCCGACTCCTGCCCATAGCCGGAGCCGTGGTCCGACTCCTGCCCATAGCCGGAGCCGTGGTCCGACTCCTGCCCATAGCCGGAGCCGTGGTCCGACTCCTGCCCATAGTTGCCACCGATGCCATCCAGCAGGTCAGCTAGCTCCGCATCAAGGCCGTCATTGCCCGGCTCATCCAGCCCCGGCTTGTGCTCCTGTGCGACGTCGCCCTTGCCCTCCGATCCGCTGCGGGGCGTCGCGACCAGTACGTCCTTGGACTGCCTAGTTTCGCCGACTTTGCCGCCCGGCTCCGCGCCTTCCTTTTCCGTCTTGAGCTGCTTTTCCTCATCACCGCTGACTACGGCCGTCGAATGGCCCTCGGAAACCGAGGCATAGGTGCTAGGCGCAGCGATCGCCGCAGCCACAGTCATCGTGGCCGTAGCAATAAGAAGGCGGGAAGCACGCATGAATGGTCTTCCTTTCATCGCGCAAGGCGAAGGTTGACAAGGCATCAGCACACGTACTTATACGTGTATATGAAGAATCATCAGCAAAAATTTGAGCCTCCACAAGTTGAAGTACTGCGTTCGGGGTGGCGATCGAGCATCGAGTTTTTTCACGGCTGCGTCGCACTGCTCCTGGAGGTCAAATTACGTCACTCGTTCGGGCAGACCTGGGGTCCTGTTGTTGTTTCGTGTGGCTGGCCTGCGACGCCTGAGTGACTGCCCGCTGATAGCGGGCCAGGTCGTCGTGCGCCTGCCTGCGACCTCTCGGTTTGGTGTCGGTGGTGGTGAGAGTCGGTGTTGCTGGCCTTGTGGTGGCGTGTCTGTGCTGGTCAGTGGGGGTTTTGGGGACGCCTAGGGCCTGTCCGCTTCCACAGAGTTCGGACACCCCGGCCGAGCGCCCGCTCGGCCGAGGTGAGGCGGAGGAGTGCCGCACGGACCGGCCTTTCGCCGCCCTCCCTCCCGGCACGGCACGGGCCGCGCCGGGGGCGTCCCGTTGGCGCAAAGCTCTCCCGGTCGCCGAACCGTGGGCATCCTCTCCCCCATCGGGGGTAAGTGGGCTGCACCACAGGGCGGTTGAAAACGGGAGGGTCGTATGGTTCGCACTGCGTTGCGCACGCGTGCCGCGAAGGCAGGTCGCCGGAAACCGGCGCCGAAGTCAGGATCGGACCCGGGGAAGCCGGCGTCGAAGTCCGGGAGGGGCAAGGCGGCGTCGAAGTCCGAGCGGGGGAAACCGGAGAGGTCGCGGTGGCCATTCGGCCGCCGCAGGACGCCACCGCCGGCATCCGCACGGGAACCCTCGGCCCTGGCACTGCCCCTCCGGCTGCTGGCCATGCTGATCGCCTTCGCGGCCATGGTGGCGTTCGCCGTCGCACTGGCCCGGCTGACACTGGAGCCCTCACCGGCGTCGACCGCGCTGATCCACGACAACCTTCACCCCGGACGTTCACTGCGGGCCTATCTCGACCAGCCGGAGCTGCGCGACGCCGTCAAGCAGATCGGCGGGAACCTCCTGCTCGGCGTGCCCTTCGGAGTGCTGCTGCCCGTGGTGTTCCCGAAGATCCGCGGAATCCTGCGCGTTCTCGCGCTCACCGCGGTGGTCATGCTCCTGGTCGAGCTGGTCCAGGGAGCCCTCATCACCGGACGTTCCTTCGACATCGACGACGTCATCCTCAACACGACCGGGGCGCTGGTGGGTTACCTCCTCCTGGGACGCCGGTTCGGCCGGGCGGTGCACCCGAGGAAGCGTCTTCGCGCCTGAGCCCTCGCCTCAAGTACTGGTCCGGACCAAAGCCTTGACACTCACTTACCTCACTTCTTAAATCAAGAGGCGAAGCATGCACCCCCCACCTCAGTCGGCGCACCCGTCTGCCGGGTAGCCGTACGGAAATGAGAGTCATGGACTCCCCACGCCTGCTCCGAAGATGCCTCTTCGCCGCACTGTCCGCCGTGCTCGTCGCCTCCGCCTCCGCCGTCGTCGCTCCCGCTCACGCGGCGCCGGCGGCGGCCGCGGCGGCCGTGACGTTCCAGGACACCTTCGACGGTCCCGCCGGTTCGGCCGTCGACTCCTCCAAGTGGCAGATCGAGACCGGCGACAACGTCAACAACCACGAACGGCAGTACTACACGTCGGGCAACAAGAACGCCGCGCTGGACGGCCAGGGCCATCTGGTGATCACGGCCCGCAAGGAGAATCCGGCCAACTACCAGTGCTGGTACGGGACATGCCAGTACACGTCGGCCCGGCTGAACACCTCCGGGAAGTTCACCACGGCGTACGGCCATGTCGAGGCCCGGATGAAGATCCCGCGCGGGCAGGGCATGTGGCCGGCGTTCTGGATGCTCGGCAGCGACATCGGGCAGGTCGGCTGGCCGAACTCCGGTGAGATCGACGTCATGGAGAACGTCGGCTTCGAGCCGTCGACCGTGCACGGCACGATCCACGGTCCGGGGTACTCGGGGTCCGCCGGTATCGGCGCCGGGTACTCGCTGCCGAACGGCCAGGCCTTCGCGGACGCCTTCCACACCTTCGCGGTCGACTGGGCACCGAACACGATCACCTGGTCGGTGGACGGCACGGTCTACCAGCGGCGGACGCCCGCCGATCTGGGTGGCAACACCTGGGTGTTCAACAAGCCGTTCTTCCTGATCCTGAACCTCGCGGTCGGCGGCTACTGGCCGGGCGACCCCGACGGCTCCACCGCCTTCCCGCAGCAACTCGTCGTCGACGAGGTGAAGGTGACGACGGGCGACAGCTCGGGCGGCACCGGTGGCCCGATCAAAGGTCTCGCGGGCAAGTGCGTGGACGTGGCCGCCGCCAACTCGGCCAACGGGACGCCCGTACAGCTCTACGACTGCAACGGGACCGCCGCCCAGCAGTGGACGGTGTCCTCGGACGGCACGATCCGCGCGCTCGGCAAGTGCCTGGACGTCACGGGCAACGGTACGGCGGACGGCACGACGGTCCAACTGTGGGACTGCACCGGCGGCCCCAACCAGAAATGGGCGGTCAGCGCGGCTCACGACATCGTGAACCCGCAGGCCAACAAGTGTCTCGACGTCACGGGCAACAACTCGGCCAATGGCACACGCCTGCAGATCTGGACGTGTTCCGGCGGAGCCAACCAGAAGTGGACGGTGGGCTGACAGACCACGAGACGCCCCGGTGTGAACGTTTCGACGGGACACCGGGGCTGCCGGCCGGAAGCATTTCGTTCGGGGGCCGGCATGCATCCGTGGAAGGACGGCCGCGAAGAGCGGAGCGCGGTCAGCCGGGGTCTCGCGGGGCCGATCGGGTGGTGGGAGACGCGTCCGGCCGCGACAGGCGGGTGCGGGCCCTTTGGACGCGATTGAATCCCACGGGCCCCGAGCGTCACAAGGAGGACGACCGCCATGACCGGCGAGGACATCCTCCTGGGCATCGCCCTGACCGTCGCCCTCGCCACGGGCTCCCAGATCCTGGCGAACAAGCTGCGCGTCCCGGCGCTGATCATCCTCTTGCCCGTCGGCTTCACGGCGGGCGCCCTGACCGACGTCATCCACCCCGGAAAGCTCATCGGCCCGGACTTCCCCGCGCTGGTCTCACTGTCCGTCGCCGTGATCCTCTACGACGCGGGTCTCGGGCTGAATCTGCGCAACCTGACCGGCCGTACCCGCGGAATCGTCGTCCGTCTGCTGTTCATCGGCATCCTGGTCACCTTCTTCGCCGTGGGGGGTATCGGGCCGGCCCTGTTCGGCATCCCGCTGCGGGGGGCCGCGATGATCGGCATGATCCTCGTCGTGTCCGGTCCCACCGTCGTCGGCCCCCTGCTCGAATACGTCCGGCCGACGGACAGGCTGCGGCGCATCCTGATCTGGGAAGGAACACTGACCGACCCGATCGGCGCCATCCTGGGGGCCGTCGTCTTCCACGCCGTCGCGACCTCTCACCGGATCGACCTCGGCCGGGGCTACCAGATCGGGCAGTTCCTCATCAGCATGGGGGTCGGCCTCGTCGGCGGTGCGGTGGGCACGGTCATCCTCTGGCTGGCCCTGCACAAGCTGCGGCTCGGCGAAACGCTCGGCACCCTCGCCCAGTTGGCGACGGTGATCCTCGTCTCCGCGGGCTGCGACATCGCCCGCGACGACACCGGCCTCATCGCCGCCATCTTCACGGGACTCGCCATCACCAACCTCCCGGGGATGTACATGCCGGCTCGCCGGCCCTTCCTCGAGACACTCGTGCAGATGATCATCGGCCTGCTGTTCATCTCCATCTCCTCCTCGGTCACCCCTGATTCCGTGGTGCCCGTGCTCGTACCCTCGCTGATCCTGATCGCCGTTCTCGTCCTCCTGGTCCGGCCGCTCATCGCGTTCGTCTCCGCCCGGGGTTCCGATCTGACCGTGGCCGAATGGGGCTTCATCGGGTGGATGGCGCCGCGCGGCATCGTCGCGGCGTCGACCGCGTCCGCCTTCTCCGCCACCCTCGTGGCGAAGGGACTGCCCGGCGCGTCCAAGATCCTGCCGATCACCTTCCTCGTGATCGTGGGAACCGTTCTGCTCTACGCTCTGACCGCCGCGCCCGTGGCCCGGAAGCTGGGCGTGGTCCGGTCGGCGCGGACACGGCCGCTCCTGGTGGGCGGGGCCCCGTGGGTGATCGGCCGGGGGAAGGCCCTGGAGGCCGCGGGTCTCGACGTGCTGATGTGGGCCGGGCTCGAAGAGGAACGCGAGCGGATCACCACAGCCGGAATCGAGCTCACGCACGGGGAGATGCTGGCGACCGCGACCAACCCCCGCGCCCGTCTGGAGGGCGTGACGGCGGTGTTCCTGCTGACCGACGACGACGATTTCAACGCCCTCGCCTCCGTGGTCATCAAGGACAATGTGCAAGGACCCGTCTACCGGGTGGGGCCGCCGCGGGACAGCCACGGCGTGGTCGCCCCGTACACCGGCGGCGACATCCTCTTCGGCCGCGCTCTCGTCCGGCACCGCCTGGCGGCCCGCTACGAGCAGGGCGCCCGCTTCCATGTGCAGCCCGGATCCCGGCCGATCCCTTCGGACCACGACATCTTGTTCGTGGTCCGCGCCGACGGGCAGTTGGCCCCGGTCACCGGGACCCGGACGATCACGCCGCAGCCGGACGACACCGCCGTACTGATGGGCTCTGCATGACCTCTTGGGCCACCCGTTTCCGGCTTCGGCAGTACGCCAAGGCGAGTCTGTGGATCGTCCCCCTGTTCGGGCTCGTGCTCGGCGTCGCCCTGGCCGAGGCGGCGTCCGCCGTGGACGGGGCGTCCTGGCTGCCGAAGACCTGGGACTACTCCGCCTCGACCGCGAGCAGCGTCCTCAGCTCCGTGGTCGGCGCGATGATCGCGCTGCTCGGCTTCGTCGTCACCATCGGGGTCCTCGTCATCCAGCAGGCCACCGGAACCCTCTCACCGCGCTACATGCGGCTCTGGTACCGCGACCGGTTGCAGAAGGCCGTACTGGCCACCTTCACCGGCACCTTCTCATTCGCGTACACACTGCTGCGGAGCATCGAGACCGACTCCGTGCCCAACCTCGGTGTGACCCTGGCCGGTATCGCCGTCTCCGTGAGCCTCCTGCTCCTGCTGATCTACCTCAACCGCTTCACCCACAACCTGCGGCCGGTGGCGATCGCCGACATCGTGGGACGCCTGGGTGAACGGGTCCTCGACCAAGTGGCGGCACAGGTACGGAGCAGCGCGGCGCCCGCCGGGGCGCCGCGCACGGCAGGCCCGGTGACCCGCATCCGGTCGGAACGCGGCGGTGTCATCCAGGCGTTCGACGCACCCGGCATGGTCTCGCTCGCGGCGCGGCACGACTGCGTCTTCGTGCTGGCCGCCTCTGTCGGCGACTTCGTACCGCCCAGCGGCACCGTCGTCGAGATCCACGGCGGTACGTCCGCGCCCGACCCGCGCCGGGTGACCGGCCTCCTCGCCCTAGGCTCGGAGCGGACGATCGAGCAGGACCCGGGCTTCGCCCTGCGCATCCTGGTCGACATCGCCATCCGCGCCCTCTCCCCCGCGGTCAACGACCCCACCACAGCCGTCCAGGTGCTGAACCACATCGACGCGTTCCTGCACGCCGTCGGACGCGTCGCAACCCGGAGCCACTACGTGCTCACCGACGACCGTGGCACTCCGCGCCTCGTGCTGCCCGGCCGGCCCTGGGAGAACTACCTGGAGCTCGCCGTCACCGAGATCCGCGACTACGGCGCGACCTCCGTCCAGGTCTGCCGACGGCTCCGGGCCCTCCTCGAAGGGCTCATCGCAACGCTGCCCGACGAGCGCGGGCCCGCTCTCCGCGCCGAACTCGGCCTTCTCGACGCCGCGGTCGACAGAGAGTTCGGCGACGCCCCACGCCGCGCCGACGCGCGGACGGCCGACCCCCAGGGCATCGGAGGACGGCACCGACCCGTCAAGCCCGGCCCGTAGGACGTCATGGGTCGGTCGGTGGGTGCGGGCCGGGAGCGGTCGGTCCGCAGGTCAGAGGATGGCGATGGGGTTGACGGGGGAACCGGTGGCCGCGGGGAGCCGCAGGGGTGCGACGACACAGAGGAACGACCAGCGGCCCGCCTCTTCGCAGAGCGGCACCAGGTCCTCGAACCGCAGGTAGTCCATGAAGTGCAGCCCCAGGGCGTGGATTCCCAGCACGTGCACGGGGAAGTCCACGCCCTCGGTGAGACTGGGGGCCGTGTCGTTGTTGCCGTCGCTGCCCAGTACGGCGACCCGGCGCTCGGCCAGGAACTCCATCGCGGCCGGGTGCAGGCCGGCCCGGCTGCGCGAGGCGTCCCACGGCCCTGCCTCCTCGCGCCTACGACGGTGACCGACGCGCACGAGGAGGATGTCCCCGGCGTGGACCCGCACGCCCTGGGCGGCCTCGGCGGCCCGGAGGTCGTCGGCGGTGACATGATCGCCCGGCTCCAGCCACGGCACGCCTCGCAGCCGCGGGATGTCGAGCAGGACGCCCCGGCCGACAATGCCGTTCCGTACGAGGTCGACGGACAGGTCGGTCGCGCCCTCAGCGGTCACGGTGCTCGCGGGGACGCCGCCGTACAGCGTGCCGTCGTAGACGACGTGGCACAGAGCGTCGAGGTGGCTGTCGGCGTCGCCGTGAACGTTCATGGAGAAGTGGTCGGTGGCGAAGTGCAGCCCTGTGGCCGGGGCCTCGGCCTCCGGGCGGCTGGTGAGCCGGTGGCCGGCCGGGTGCGGATTGTCGAGATCCACGGCGGTCTCGATCGGAGACGCCAGCGACACCGTCAGGCCCGAGCGGACCTCGGCCGCCGCGGCGAGGACCGTCGCCGGTGTGACACTGACCAGCGCCCCGCGGCCGCCGATGGAGGGCGGGGACCCGGCGACGTCCGCCCGCTGCCGCCGCAGGCGCTCATACAGGGCATCGAAGGCGGCACGGCTGTGCGGGCGGCCGTCAGGGTTCGGCGCGCCCGGACCCGGCTGCCCGTGCTCCGGCTCAGCCACGCTGCCGCTGCCGGTCGATGGCCTCGTCCAGGGTCGACGCCGCCATGATGAGCGAAAGGTGGGTGAACGCCTGCGGGAAGTTGCCGAGTTGCTCCCCGCTCGGGCCGATCTCCTCAGCGAACAGGCCGACGTGGTTGGCGTAGGTATGCATCTTCTCGAAGGTGTAGCGCGCCGGACGGACCCGCCCGGCCCTGGCCAGGGCGTCGACGTACAGGTAGGTGCAGAGGCTGAAGGTCCCCTCCGAGCCGCGGAGGCCGTCCGGGGAGGCGGCCGGGTCGTACCTGTACACGAGGCTGTCCGAGACGAGCTTGCGCTCCATGGCGTCCAGGGTGGAGAGCCAGCCGGGGCTCTTCGCGGCGAGGAACCCGACGCGCGGGATCAACAGGAGGGAGGCGTCCAGGACGTCCCCGCCGTAGTGCTGCACCAGGGCCTGCTCGGCCTGGCTCCAGCCCTTGTCCATCACCTGTTCGAGAATGCTGTCACGGGCGTTGCGCCAGCGCGGGATGTCGCCGGGCCGGCTGAGTTCCGTCGCCAGGCGCATGCCCCGGTCGAAGGCGACCCAGCACATCACCCGGCTGAACGTGAAGTCGTTGCGGCCTCCGCGCGTCTCCCAAACGCCCTCGTCCGGGCGGTCCCAGTTGTCGGCCAGCCAGTCCAGCGTCCGGGCGAGCCCCTGCCAGCCGTGGTAGCCCAGTTCCTCGCTCGCATCCATGCCCTCGGCCATCGCGTAGAGGGCCTCGCCGTAGATGTCGAGCTGCAGCTGGTCCGCGGCGGCGTTGCCGGCACGAACGGGCCTTGATCCCCGGTAGCCCTCCCAGTGGTCGAGGATCTCCTCGGTCAGGTGCGGGTCCCCGTCGACCCGGTACATGATCTGCAGGCGCTCACCGGGCAGGTCCGCCCGGTCGCGCATCCGCTCCCCCAGCCACTTGGTGAAGGCCGATGCCTCCTCGGCGAACCCGAGGTCGAGCAGGGCCCGTACCGAGAGCGACCCGTCCCTCACCCACGAGTACCGGTAGTCCCAGTTGCGCTCACCGCCGATCTGCTCCGGCAGACCCATGGTGGCGGCGGCCACCGGCGCACCGGTCGGGTGGTAGGTCAGAAGTTTGATCGTGATGGCGGAGCGGTTCACCATCTCGGCCCAGCGCCCCCGGTAGTGGGAGGTGTGCAGCCACCGCTGCCAGAAGTCCACCTCGTGCCACAACGCCTCTGTCACGCCCCCGACCGTGAGCGGAGGCGGCGCCTCGCCGTCGGCGGCGCACGTGGTGAAGACGGCGAAGGCCGACTCACCGATTCCGAGAGTGACCGCGCCCTTGACGTCCTTCCCGTCCCGCGCCAACGGAAAGGACGCCTGCAGATGGCCCGCGATACCGGGGCCCCGGAACACCGCGTCCTGGGGCCGCAGATCGAGCTCGTGGTCGGCCCGGCCGTAGTCGAACCGCGGCCTGCACTCCAGAAGGAACCGCACGGTGCCGCGCACCACGCGAATCACCCGCGTCAGGCTGTGGCGGTCGGTGGGGGTGCGGCTGGTGTTCGCGGGCATCCAGTCGACGACCTCGCCGACGCCCTCCGGCGACATGAACCTCGTGACCAGCACGCCGGTGTCCGGGTAGTAGAGCTGCTTGCACGACACGTCGGAGTGTTCCGGTGCCAGTCGGAAGTACCCGCCGCCGCCGTGGTCGAGCAGCGAGGCGAAGACGCTGGGCGAGTCGAACCTCGGCGAGCAGAACCAGTTCACCACGCCCTCGGACGAGACCAGGGCGGCGGTCTGCAGGTCGCCCACCAGGCCGTGGTTCGCGATGGGGGGATAGCGGTCCATGAGCGTCCAATCCAGGAGGTCTCGGCGCGGTCCACTGTCCGACAGGCCGTACACGGGCGCCTCTCGGAGCCACGGACGGGCGAATCGGGCCGTGGATGACGGGTGTCCGGAGTGCCTACGAGCCCGGATGCTCCGCGGGTCCTGGGTGCCGCCTGCCTCCATTTCCGTCGCTCTACGGTGAGACGGCACTCCCGGTCGGGCCGTACGGGCTAGCTGCCGTCGGCCCGCCCGGCTGGACCGCGACCGTCGCCGGAACGCCGGTGCGGAGCGCGTACGCCGAACGGATGGCCGGGGTCGTCCGGGGGTGCGGCTTGTCGGCCGCCCGGGAACCGGTCTGTTTGTCTGGGCGACTGGATCAGCCTGCGTTGGGGTGCGATGCGATGGGTGCGTGCGGATGAGTCAGCTGGACCTGGCGCGGTTGCAGTTCGCGATGACGTCCATCTACCACTTCCTGTTCGTCCCGGTGACCATCGGGCTGAGCGTGCTGACGGCCCTGCTCCAGACCGCCTGGTACCGAGGCGGGCAGGTCGCGTACCTGCGGCTGACGCGGTTCTTCGGGACCCTGCTGGTGATCAACGTCGCCGTGGGCGTGGTGACCGGCCTGGTCCAGGAGTTCCAGTTCGGGATGGACTGGTCGGGCTACTCCCGGACGGTCGGTGACGTGTTCGGGGCGCCGCTGGCGATGGAGGGCCTGGCCGCGTTCTTCCTGGAGTCGACGTTCCTCGGCCTGTGGATCTTCGGCTGGGACAAGCTGTCCAAGCGCGTCCATCTGGCGACGATCTGGGCGGTGGCGGCCGGCAGCGCGCTGTCGGCGTTGTTCATCATGGCCGCGAACTCCTGGATGCAGCACCCGGTCGGCTACGAAATCGACCCGTCCACCGGCCGCCCCCAGCTCAACGACGTCTGGGCCCTGTTCACCAACCCCGTGTTCCTCCGGGGCTACCTGCATGTACTGCTGGCCGCCCTGGTGACCGGCTCGATGGTCATGCTCTCTGTTTCGGCCTGGCAGCTGCGCAAGGTCCTCCGTGAGGACAAGGGCGGCGCCGAGGACAAGGCCGCCCAGGCCCAGGACAAGGCCCAAGAGAAGACCGCCCACGACGAGGGCAATGGCGCCCCGGACGCTGCGAAGGAGGCGGCCTCCGGGTTCCGGCTGTCGGCCCGCCTGTCGCTGTTCGTCCTCGTGCCCGCCCTGATGTTCGCCATGCTCGTCGGCAGTGAACTCGGCGTGACCGAGGGCAAGTACCAGCCGATGAAGATCGCGGCAGCCGAGGCCCAGTGGGAGACCTGCCAGCCCTGCTCCTTCTCCCTCTTCCAGATCGGCGGGGGCAACAACGACCAGACGCCCACGCAGATCCTGGAGATCCCGCACCTGCTCTCCCTGCTGGCCACCAACCACTGGAACGGCAAGGTCCTCGGCCTCAACGAGGTCAACAGCCAGTACCAGCAGGCCTACGGTCCGGGCGACTACGTACCCAACGTCTTCATCCAGTACTGGGCGATGCGTGTCATGGCCTACCTCGCCTCGCTCGCCCTCCTCCTCGGACTGTGGGGCCTGTGGCTGCTGCGGCGCGAACGGCTCACGCACGCGCGCTGGTTCCTGAACACGGCGGTGTGGGCCGTGCTGTTGCCGTTCCTCATCAACACCTCCGGCTGGCTCCTCACCGAGAACGGACGCCAGCCCTGGATCGTCCAAGGCCTCCAGCTGACGAAGAACGGCGTCTCCTCCTCCGTCAGTACCGCCGAGGTCGCCATCAGCATCGTGGCCTTCTTCCTCCTCTACGCCGCTATGGCCGTGATCGCCGCCGTCCTGATGACACGCCACACGCGCAAGGGCACCGGCCCCCTGGGCCAGGACGACCAGCCCGCATCCGAGATGACCTACTGAGGTCCCGAGCCGCCGGAAGGCCCGCGATGGCATTCACCACCCTCTGGTTCATCCTCGTCACCGTGCTGTGGACGGGCTTCTTCGTTCTGGAGGGCTTCGACCTCGGGGTCGGCATGCTCCACGGAGTGCTCTCCCGCGACGAGTCGAGCCGACGGGCCGTGCTGCACACCATCGGACCGGTATGGGACGGCAACGAGGTCTGGCTGGTCACCGCCGGCGCCGCCATGTTCGCCGCGTTCCCGGGCTGGTACGCCACCATGTTCTCCGGCTTCTACCTCGCTCTCGTGCTCCTTCTGGCCGGGCTCATCGTCCGCGGCGTCGCCATCGAGTACCGCGATCGCGTCGACAGCGCCCGATGGCGACGGAACTGGACGGCCTTGCTGACCGCGGGCAGCGTGACCGTGCCCCTGGTGCTCGGCATCGCCCTCGGTGACCTGCTGCACGGCGTACCCATCGACCACGACCAGGAGTACACGGGCTCCTTCGCCGACCTGTTCACCGGCTACGGCGTCTTCACCGGGATCACTCTCACCGTGCTCTGCCTCCTGCACGGCGCGACCTTCCTCTCCCTGAAGACCAGCGGGGACATCCGCGAGAGGGCCCGCCGACTGGCCCGGCTCACCGTCCTGCCCGCAGGCCTGGTGGTCCTCGCCTTCGTCTTCTGGACACGCTCGCTGTCGAGCGGCGGCATTCTCCTGAACCTCGCCGAACTCGCCGCCGTCGTGGCCGTCGCCGCCGCGGCCTGGCTGATCAGCAGCGGCCACGACGGCTGGGCGTTCGGTGCCACCACTCTCGCGATCGCCGGAACCGTGACATCGCTGTTCACCGAGCTCTATCCCAGGGTCATGGTCTCCAGCACGAGCAGCGCCTACGACCTGACCGTCCACAACACCGCGTCCGGCCCCTACGCGCTCAAGGTCATGACGGTGGTCGTCCTCGTCCTGCTCCCGGTCGTCCTCTGCTACCAGGGCTGGACCTACCACGTCTTCCGGCAGAGGATCTCCGCCGACCGGTTCCCCACTCCCGAAGAGCCCGCCGCGGCGGGCCCTGCCTGACCGAAGACACCCGCTTCGGCCGGCCACCCGAGCGGGCCGCTGACCGCGCGCAGGACCGACCGCACGCAGGACCCGGTCATCGGCACTTCGTCGGTCGGCGCGGCACACAGGAACATCCCGGGGCCGGCCGCCGGGCCCGGCACGGTTCCTCGGGCCGGGACGGCGTCAGCGCGGCTGCCAGGTGAGTTTGTCGCCGCCCACCCAGCGGACCACGTCGGGGTCGTCGAGATCGTGGACGGTGATGCCGTACGCCGCCGCGTACTGCAGGACGTCGGTGATCGCCTTCGCCTCACCGACCATCTCGCCGTCGATCTCCATGATCCGGAACGGCGGCGTGCCCGGCTGCACCCCGAGCACCAGGATCCGTGGGTTGGAGATGTGGGGGCTCGCGCTTTCGGTCATAGCCAGATCGTAAAGCGGTTCCCGTGGTTCTCGCGGGTCAGCGGCGGAGCGCCGGATGCCTCCCGCCCGCGCCGCCGGGCACGCGGTGGAGCAGCGGGAATCCGGGGGTTCGCCCAGCCGGGTGAGCCGCCCGCCGCGCCCGCCCGGGGAAGGGGCGCGCCGCCGCGCCGGGCATCCGCCGTGCGCTCCGGCGACGGCTGGGCAACGCTGGGGGGAGCGTGCGGCGGCCGACGCGTCCGCAGGGAGGAGTGCCGATGGATCCCGTCGAGGCCCTGGACCGGATCGCGTTCCTGCTGGAGCGGAGGTTGGCTCCGACCTATCGGGTCCGGGCCTTCCGTACCGCGCAGGCCCTGCTCGCCGGGATGCCCGCCGACGAGGTGCGCGAGCGGGCGGCGACCGGGGCTCTGGAGTCGCTCAAGGGCATCGGCCCGAAGACCGCGCAGGTGGTGCGGGAGGCGCTGGCCGGCGAGGTGCCCGGCTACCTGGAGAAGGTTGAGCGGGAGGCCGCGGGGCCGCTCACCGAGGGCGGTGAGGGACTGCGGGCACTCTTGCGCGGGGACTGTCATCTGCACTCCGACTGGTCGGACGGCGGCAGCCCGATCGAGGAGATGGGGCGTACGGCGGCGCGGCTCGGCCACGAGTGGGCGGTGCTCACCGACCACTCGCCGCGCCTGACCGTGGCGAGCGGCCTGTCACCGGAGCGGCTCCGCGAGCAATTGGCGGTCGTCGCGGACCTCAACGAACGCTGGGCGCCCTTCCGGCTGCTCACCGGCATCGAGTGCGACATCCTCGACGACGGATCGCTCGACCAGGAGCCGGAGTTGCTGGAGCGGCTGGACGTGGTGGTCGTGTCCGTGCACTCCAAGCTGCGCATGGACGCGCGGCCGATGACCCGCCGGATGATCGCCGCCGTACGCAATCCGCTCTCGGACGTGCTCGGGCACTGCACCGGGCGGCTGATCGGCGAGCGCGGCCGGCCCGAGTCCGAGTTCGACGCGGACGCGGTCTTCGCGGCCTGCGCGGAGACCGGCACGGCCGTCGAGATCAACAGCCGCCCGGAGCGCCTCGACCCGCCGCGCCGGCTGCTGCGGAAAGCGGTCGACGCGGGCGTCCTGTTCTCCCTGGACACCGACGCGCACGCCCCCGGACAGCTGGACTGGCAGATCTACGGCTGCGCGCGGGCCGAGGAGTGCGGGGTGCCCGCCGAGCGCGTCGTCACCACCTGGACGCTGGAGGAGCTGCTCGCCTGGGCCGGGACGCGGGAGACGCCGTGACGTACGTCACGGCCGACGGCGTCGTTCCGGGGAACACCCACAGGTAGTTACCCGTTGAACAAACCGTGGGTGCGGATGGGACAGTGTCCCCGGGCCTCACCTTTGCCCACAGGGACGATCGTTCGGCTGAAGCCCTGTGGAGCGTTTCGCCGAGAGGCGACCGCCATCGGCGCCCACCACAGACGGCCCCGACCGAGATTCCCCCATCCGGTCGGGGCCTCTCCCTTGCCCGGGACGCCTCCCCGGCCGGGCGTCCGTCGGGGGGAGCGGCCGTGTCCACTTGACTTGGAGTCCGCTCCAATTCGTAGCGTGCGAGACATGAGCACTGCACAGCACAAGATCGGTTCGGGTTTCGGCGCCCGGAGCACCGCCGACGACGTCCTCCACGGGATCGACCTCTCCGGCAAGCTCGCGGTCGTCACGGGCGGCTACTCGGGTCTCGGCCTGGAGACCACGCGGGCGCTGGCGAAAGCGGGCGCCCGGGTCGTGGTCCCCGCACGGCGCCCGGCGACCGCGCGCGAGGCGCTGGAGGGCATCGACGGCGTCGAGACGGACGAGCTCGACCTCGGCGACCTGGAGAGCGTGCGCGCCTTCGCGGAGCGCTTCCTCGCCTCGGGCCGGCCCATCGACATCGTCATCGACAGCGCCGGCATCATGGCCTGCCCGGAGACCCGGGTCGGACCCGGCTGGGAGGCCCAGTTCGCGACCAATCACCTCGGTCACTTCGCGCTGGTCAACCGGCTCTGGCCGGCGATCGAGCCGGGCGGGGCGCGGGTCGTGTCCGTGTCCTCCGCGGGCCACCACTACTCCGACATCCGGTGGGACGACCCGCACTGGCACGAGGGCTACGACAAATGGGAGGCGTACGGGCAGGCGAAGACGGCGAACGTGCTGTTCGCCGTGGAGCTCGACCGGCGCGGGCGGGAGTCCGGCGTACGGGCCTTCTCGCTGCACCCCGGTGGCATCCTCACCCCGCTCCAGCGGTACCTGCCCCAGCAGGAGATGGTCGACCGCGGCTGGATCGACGAGAACGGCACACCGCTGAACCCCGAGGGCTTCAAGACGCCCGAGCAGGGAGCGGCCACCCAGGTGTGGGCCGCGACCTCGCCGCAGCTGGCCGGCATGGGCGGGGTGTACTGCGAGGACTGCGACATCGCCGAGCCCGCTCCGGCGGACGGCACCCGGACGGGTGTGCGCGCCTACGCGACCGACCCCGGACAGGCCGCCCGGCTGTGGGAACTGTCGGCGGAGCTGACCGAAGTGAACGCCTTCGCGTGAGCCACCCGGAGTCCGTGGTGCCGCGGCGTCCGGGGCGCGCCATGAACTCCTGCGCATTCGCGGCACGTTGTTCGCCGAGGTACGGCTCCTGGCCGGTGGTCAGTGGGGCGCCCGCTCCTCCAGTGCCGTGCGCCAGGCCGGCGACGGGCCCGCCGGTGCGGGTTCCGCGCGTCGGCCGCCGCGCGCGAAGAAGTCGGCCAGCGGCAGGATCGCGGCGCCGACGGTGACGGCGTCGGGGCCTAGACGGCCGAGGTCGATGGTGACCCGCTGGGCGGGATAGCGCAGGGCGTACGCGGAGGCGTACCGGCGGACGGCGGGCAGAAAGCGGGAGCCGAGCTGGAGACCCGCCCAGCCGCCGATGAGGATGCGCTCGGGCTGGAAGAGGTTGATCAGGTCGGAGAGCCCGGCGCCCAGGTACTCGGCGGTCTCCTCCAGGACGGCGAGCGCGATGGGATCGACCTCGGTGCCGTCGGGCGGGTAGGCGGCCGCGAGCATCGCGGTGAGCGCGGTCTCCTCGTCGGTGCCCTCCGGGGGACGCCCGCCCTCCTCGCGCCAGCGGTCCAGGAGCGCCTCGGCGCCCGCATAGGCCTCCAGGCAGCCCAGGGCGCCGCAGCGGCAGCGGCGGCCTCTGACCCGCACGGTCAGATGCCCCCATTCGACGGACCGGCCGTTCTCCACCTCCTCGGTGACGAGGCAGGCGCCGACGCCGGAGCCGAAGAGGACGACCACCGCGTTGCGGGCGCCGCGTCCGGCGCCGAACCACATCTCGGCCTGGCCGAGGGTCCGGGCGCCGTTGTCCGCGAAGTACGGGACGGTGTCGGGGAGTTCGCAGGCGGAGCGGAGCAGGGACTCCAGCGGGACGGCGTCCCAGCCGATGGTCTGGCCGTGCACGACCGCGCCGCGCTCGGGGGTACGGGCGACGATGCCGGGCACACCGATGCCGACGCCGAGGAGCTGTTCGGGGGCGATGTCCGCCTCGGCGAGGACCTCGGCGATGCCGTCGCGGATATGGCCGACGATGACGTCGACGTCGTACTCCTGGCGTCTGAGCGGTCGGTCGGCCTCGTATCCCTGGCGCTCCAACGGCCGTTCGGCGCGGGCGAGTTCGGTGAGCGTGAGGTCGAACAGCTCGATGCGGACACGGGTTTCACCGACGTCGACGCCGATCATGTGACCGCTGCCGGGCACCACACGCAGCAGTGTGCGGGGACGGCCGCCGTCGGAGTCGACGCTGCCGGCCTCCTCGACGAGGCCGTCGGCGACGAGTTCGGCGACCACGTTGCTGATGGATCCGGAACTCAGTCCGGTGGCCGGACCGAGCTCGTAGCGGCTCATCGGCCCGTCGAAATACAACCGTTGTAGTACGGCGGTGCGATTGCCCCGCCGCAGGTCACGCACTGTCCGCCCGTTCCGCCCCGCCATAAGATTTCCCTTCCGGCCTGCCCGACCTGCAAGATACCCCTGCGCGATCCCTTGACGCGACTTTCTTCCGGGTCTTAACTCACGTCCTAAATTAAGCCATGAGGATCGTTCGGGAAGTGAACGCGGGCGGCCCTCATGCGCTCCCTCCGGGAAAGGGACGAAAGCAGCCATGCGCAGAATCCGAGCCGCGGCCGCAGGTGCGGTCACCATCTCTCTGCTGACCGCCGCGACCGCCTGTGGCGGCGGCTCGTCGAGCGGCGGGTCCAACGACTCACCGAAGACGCTCACGTACTGGGCATCCAACCAGGGTGCCAGCATCGAGATCGACAAGAAGGTCCTCGCGCCCGAACTCGCCAAGTTCGAGAAGCAGACCGGCATCAAGGTGAAGCTGGAGGTCGTCCCCTGGTCCGACCTGCTCAACCGGATCCTCACCGCCACGACGTCGGGTCAGGGCCCCGACGTCCTCAACATAGGCAACACCTGGAGCGCCTCCCTGCAGGCCACCGGCGCGCTGCTGCCGTGGGACGCGAAGAACTTCGCCAAGATCGGCGGCAAGGACCGCTTCGTCGACTCGGCGCTCGGCTCGACCGGCGCGGAGGGCAAGGACCCCGCCGCGGTGCCGCTGTACTCGATGGCGTACGCGCTCTACTACAACAAGAAGATGTTCGCCGACGCCGGCATCGCGGGCCCGCCGGCCACCTGGGACGAGCTGATCGCCGACGGCAAGAAGCTCTCCAAGGGCGGCAAGTGGGGCATCGGCGCGGAGGGCTCGAACGCCTCGGAGAACATCCACCACGCCTTCGTCTTCGCCAAGCAGCACGGGGCCGACTTCTTCACCGCGGACGGCGCGGCGGACTTCACCAACGACGGGGTCGTCTCCGCGGTCAAGCAGTACGTCGACCTGATGGCGAAGGACAAGATCATCGCCCCGGGCAACGCCGAGTACGCGCAGAACCAGTCCGTGAGCGACTTCGCCAAGGGCAAGAACGCGATGCTGCTGTGGCAGTCCGCGTCCGCCAACCTCAAGTCGCAGGGCATGAGCGAGGACGCGTACGGCATCGCCCCGGTCCCCGTGCAGTCCGGCACCCCGGGCACGGGCACGAACGTCAACTCGATGGTCGCGGGCATCAACCTCGCGGTGTTCAAGAACACCAAGAACCTCGACGGCGCCGCGAAGTTCGTGAAGTTCATGACCAGTGACGCCGAGCAGAAGATCCTCAACGGCGCGTACACCTCGATCCCGCCGGTCAAGGGCGCCCAGACGGACGCCGCGTTCAACTCCCCCTCGAACGCGGTCCTCAAGGAGACCCTGGCGAACAGCGCCGCCGCGCTGCCGCAGGTCGCCGACGAGTCCCAGTTCGAGACCGCGGTCGGTACGGCCATCAAGGGCCTGTTCGCCGACGCCGCCGGCGGACGCGCGGTGACCACCGCGTCGGTGAAGGCGGCGCTCGAGAAGGCCCAGCAGCAGATGCCGAAGAAGTGAGTGCGGACACCGCCATGACCACCACGACCGCCGCCTCCGCCGAATCCGGCGAGCGGACGGTGCGCAAGAGCTCCCCCGGTGCGGCGCGCGGCCCGCGCCGCACCGGGCGGATCAAGCGCATCGGACTGCCCTACCTCCTGCTCCTGCCCGCCCTGCTCCTCGAACTGCTGGTCCACCTGGTGCCGATGGTGATCGGCATCGTGATGAGCTTCAAGGAGCTCACCCAGTTCTACATCCGCGACTGGGGCACAGCGCCCTGGGCCGGTTTCGACAACTACTCGGTGTCGGTGGACTTCGACGCGCCCGTCGGCAAGGCGCTGCTCCACTCCTTCTTCGTCACCATCGGCTTCACGCTGCTCTCGGTCGCCCTGTGCTGGCTGATCGGCACGGCGGCCGCGATCTACATGCAGGACAACTTCGTGGGGCGCGGTCTGCTGCGGGCCCTGTTCCTGGTGCCGTACGCGCTGCCCGTGTACGCGGCCGTCATCACCTGGGTGTTCATGTTCCAGCACGACAACGGCCTGGTGAACCATGTCCTGCACGACCAGCTGCACATCACCGACAAGCCGTCCTTCTGGCTGATCGGCGACAACAGCTTCTACGCCCTGCTCACCGTGTCCGTGTGGAAGGGCTGGCCGTTCGCCTTCCTGATCGTCATGGCGGGCCTGCAGAACATCCCGGGCGAGCTCTACGAGGCGGCCGCCCTGGACGGTGCCGGCCTGTGGCAGCAGCTGCGCCGCATCACCCTGCCGTCACTGCGGCCGGTCAACCAGGTCCTGGTCCTGGTGCTGTTCCTGTGGACGTTCAACGACTTCAACACGCCGTTCGTCCTGTTCGGCAAGACCGCCCCCGAGGCAGCGGATCTCATCTCGGTCCACATCTACCAGGCGTCCTTCGTGACCTGGAACTTCGGCACCGGCTCGGCGATGTCCGTACTGCTGCTGCTCTTCCTGCTCGTCGTGACCGGCGCCTACCTGCTGCTGACCTCCCGGGGAAGGAAGACGGCCGATGTCTAGCACCTCCACCACCCCCCGCTCGCCGATGGCACCGCCGCGGTCCTTCGTGTGGTCCCGGCGGATCTTCCTGACCCTGCTCACCGGCTTCGTCCTGATACCCGTCTACGTGATGGTCTCCAGCTCGCTGAAGCCGCTCGCGGACGTCTCGGGGAAGTTCCGCTGGCTGCCCAGCGGCCTCACCCTGCGGCCGTACATCGACATCTGGTCGACGGTGCCCCTCGCGCATTACTTCCTGAACTCGCTGATCGTGGCGGGTGCGGCCACGGCGTGCTCGGTCGTGATCGCCGTCTTCTCCGCCTACGCGGTCAGCCGCTACAACTTCCGCGGCAAGCGCGTCTTCACGGTCACCGTGCTGTCCACCCAGATGTTCCCCGGCATCCTCTTCCTGCTGCCGCTGTTCCTGATCTACGTCAACATCGGCAACGCGACCGGCATCGCGCTGTTCGGCTCGCGCGGCGGTCTGATCCTCACCTATCTGACCTTCTCGCTGCCGTTCTCGATCTGGATGCTGATCGGGTACTTCGACTCGGTGCCGCGCGATCTCGACGAGGCGGCGCTGGTCGACGGCTGCGGGCCGCTCGGCGCGCTGTTCCGGGTCGTCGTGCCGGCCGCGATCCCCGGCATCGTCGCGGTCGCCGTCTACGCCTTCATGACCGCCTGGGGCGAGGTGCTGTTCGCGTCGGTGATGACCAACGACGCCACCCGCACCCTGGCCGTCGGACTCCAGGGCTACTCCACGCTCAACGACGTGTACTGGAACCAGATCATGGCCGCGTCGCTCGTCGTCAGCGTCCCCGTGGTGGCCGGATTCCTGCTGCTCCAGCGCTATCTCGTCGCCGGTCTCACGGCGGGAGCCGTCAAGTGACCAAGCCCAGTGACGACAGCGACGACATCGACGACATCGACCGCATTGGCGACATTGACGGCATTGACGATATTGACAACATCGATGACGAAGGGACTTCAGTGACCATCGACCTTGCCGCCCTCCCCGAGGACTTCCTGTGGGGCACGGCCACGTCGGCCTACCAGATCGAGGGAGCCGTCGCCGAGGACGGCCGCTCCCCCTCCATCTGGGACACCTTCTCGCACACTCCCGGCAAGATCGACAACGGCGACGACGGGGACGCCGCCTGCGATCACTACCACCGCTGGCGCGAGGACATCGGGATCATGCGCCAACTCGGCACCAACGCCTACCGGTTGTCCATCGCCTGGCCCCGGGTGATGCCGGGCGGCGACGGCCCGGTCAACGCCAAGGGGCTGGACTTCTACGACGCGCTGATCGACGGGCTGCTGGAGGCGGGCATCACGCCCTCGGTCACCCTCTACCACTGGGACCTGCCGCAGGTGCTCCAGGACCGGGGCGGCTGGACGGCCCGTGACACGGCGCACCACCTCGCCGCCTACGCGTCGGTCGTCGCGGAGCGGCTCGGCGACCGCGTCCAGCACTGGACCACCCTCAACGAGCCGCTGTGCTCGGCCTGGATCGGCCACTTGGAGGGCCGGATGGCCCCAGGCCTCACCGACCTCACGGCGGCGGTCCGCGCCTCGTACCATCTCCTGCTCGGCCACGGACTCGCCACGCAGGCGATCCGCGCCGCCGCGCCCGGTGCCCAGATCGGCATCGTCAACAACCTCTCCAGCATCGAGTCGGCCACCCCCCGTCCCGAGGACGTCGCGGCCGCGAAGCGGCTGGACGGGCACACCAACCGCTGGTGGCTCGACCCGGTGCACGGCCGCGGCTTCCCCGCCGACATGGTCGAGGTCTACGGGGTCGAACTCCCGGAGGTCGCGGGCGACTTGGAGACGATGGCCGAGCCGCTGGACTGGCTGGGGCTCAACTACTACTTCCCGTCCAGCGTCGCCGACGACCCCACGGGTCCGGCTCCCCGCGCGCGCTCGGTCCGCCGGCCCGGCGTGCCCCGCACCGGCATGGACTGGGAGGTCGAGGCCGCAGGCATCGAGCGCCTGCTGCTGCGCCTCACACACGAGTACGGCGCCCGCAAGCTGTACGTCACGGAGAACGGCTCCGCCTACCCCGACGTGGTACGCCCGGACGGCACCGTCGACGACCCGGAGCGCACCGAGTACCTCGAACAGCATCTGGCGGCCTGCGCCTCGGCGGCCCGCAAGGGTGCTCCGCTGGCCGGCTACTTCGCGTGGTCGCTGCTGGACAACTTCGAGTGGGCGTACGGCTACGACAAGCGGTTCGGGCTGGTGCACGTGGACTACAAGACGCAGGCGCGGACGATCAAGGGCAGTGGTCACCGTTACGCGGAGATCGTCCGGGAGCACCGCGGGGGCGCGAGCAAGGCGGCCTGAGCCGATCGGCGGGGCCGGCCGGCGGAGAACGCCCGGCCGGGACCGCCGGAGGCGGAGTGCGACGAGCGCCGGACGGGCGTGACGGCGGGCCTGGGACGGCCCGCCGTCAGCCCGATGGGCATACGCGTCCCGTCGACTCGTCGTAGAGGTAGGCCGCACGTTCTTCCCGAGTGAGGTCACGGCTGAAGACGTGGCAGACCTGCTTGATCGTCTGGGCGGGCTCGAGGGAGGTGACGACGTTCCACAGCCGGGCTGTCTGAATGTCCCCGTCGGCGGTGGCGAGGGTGCGGCCGTCAGGGCTGAACGCCAGCGAATAGATCCCATCGACCTTGAAGCTGTTACGGATCTTGCCGGTGATCCCGTCCCACAGCCGTACTGTCTCGCTGTACGCGCCGCTACTGGCGGTGTCGGCGGTGGCGAGGGTGTGGCCATCGGGGCTGAACGCCACCGCGCTCGCCCATCCGACATGCGCGGTCATTGAGATACGCTCGTCGCCCGTGGCTGCGTCCCACAGCCGTACGGTCTCATCATCGCTGGCGGTGGCGAGGGTACGGCCGTCAGGACTGAACGCCACCGCTCTCACCCCGGCGTTGTGTCCTGTGAGTGTTCTGCGGGTCTTTTCGGTGGCCACATCCCAGAGCCGTACGGTGGAGTCGGCGCTGACGCTGGCAAGGGTATGACCGTCGGGACTGAACGCCACCGCGTTCACCTCGCCGGTGTGTCCTGTGAGTGTTCTGCGGGGCGTTCCGGTGGCCGCATCCCAAAGACGGACGGTTTTGTCGGTGCTGGCAGTGGCGAGGCTATGGCCGTCGGGACTGAACGCGACACCGTACACCCTGCCCTTGTGTCCCTTGAGTGTGCTGCGGAACTTGCCCGTGGCCACATCCCAAAGACGGACGGTGGAGTCGTCGCTGGCGCTGGCGAGGGTACGGCCGTCAGGACTGAACGCCACCTCATTCACCTCGTCGGTGTGTCTCTTCAGTGTGCTGCGGGGCTTGCCCGTGGCCGCATCCCAAAGGCGGGCGGTCTTGTCGGCGCTGGCGGTGGCGAGGGTGCGCCCGTCGGGGCTGAACGCCACCTCGTACACCGTATTGGTGTGTCCCTTGAATGTGGTGTGCTTCTTGTCGGTGGTGATGTTCCACAGACGTGCCGTCTTGTCCCGGCCGGCGGTGGCGAGAGTATGGCCGTCGGAACTGAACGCCAGCGCGAGAACTTCGTTGGCGTGCCCGTCGAGGATGGCTCGAGGCGAGCTGGTGGCTGCGTCCCACAGCTGTACGGTGTGGCCGCTGGCAGTGGCGAAGGTCCTGCTGTCCGCGCTGAAGCCCATGACGAGCGCTGTGACTTCGAGTGTATGGCGGATCTTGCCGGTGACCGCGCTCCTCAGGTGGGCGTCGTAGCCGTCGGCGGTGGCGAGGGTGTCGCCGTCGGGGCTGAACACCACTGACGTCACCGGTTGTGTGTGCCCTTTGAGTGTGACGCGGGACTTGCCGGTGGCCGGGTCCCACAGGCGAACCGTCCGGTCGGCGCTGCCCGTGGCCAGCGTGCGCCCGTCGGGGCTGAACGCCACCGTGTTCACCTCGGCCTTGTGCCCTTCGAGTGTAGTGCGGGTCCTGCCGGTGACCGGATCCCACAGACGGACTCTCCCGTCGGCGCAGCCTGTGGCGAGGGTGCGCCCGTCGGGGCTGAACGCCACCGCGTACACCCCCTCGGCCTGGAGCCCTTCGAGTGTGGTGCGGGTGCTGCCGGTGACCGGGTCCCGCAGACGCACTGTCCCGTCGGCGCTGCCCGTGGCAAGGGTCTGACCGTCGTGGCTGAACGCCACTGACGTCACCTGGCCCGTGTGTTCTTTGAGTGTGGTGCGGGTCCTGCCGGTGACCGGATCCCACAGACGAACCGTCCCGTCGGCGCCGCCTGTGGCCAGAGTGTGGCCGTCATGACTGAACGCCACCGCGTACACCTCGTCGGTGTGGCCGGACAGGCGGCGGTGCACCGGCAGGGCCGCGGCGCTTCGCAGGCTCTCCAAGGCCTCGGACGTATGACTGGTGCGGTATGCCTGAACGGCCAGCAGCGCGGCCAGTTCCGGGTTCGTGGCGAAGAGTCCGTCGGACTGGGCTGCGAGTTGTCGTGACAGAGCTGCCTGCCGTGTGGCGATCACTGTTCGCCACTGCCAGAAAGCGCCCCCTGCAGCCAGGAGGGCGAGGACCAGGAGACCGCCCAGGACCCCGTTGAGCTGCCTGCTGCGGCGGATGGCGGTCCGCTGGCGCTGCCTGCTGGCGTCGAGATACCCCGTGATCTCGGCCGGCAGCCGACGCCGCCGCGACCATTCGAGACCCTCCGCGAGCGCTGTCCCGCCCAGCAGGTCCCCGGGGTCCTTCGCCGGGGCCCAGTGGGCCTGCCGCTCACGGGTGTGGTCGAGCCATTCCTGGAAACGGTGGTCCTGGTTGACCCACTCGCGCAGTGCGCCCCAGTCGCGGATGAGCGCCTCGTGGATCAGCTCGGCCACTGGTGCCCCGGAGGGAGCACCGGGGTCATGCGGAGCGTGAAGCGCTTGGGTGGTGATGATCCGATGGCGTGCGAGGGCGGCGATGACGTCGTCGACGGCAGTCTTCTCACCGCCGGGAGGGTCGTCGGGATCCGCCGCCAGCTCGCGCAGTTCGTCGAGAGGGACCTGCGTGCGGACGGCCGTGATGTTGTGGCCCGGGTCGGCGGGGTGCACCAGGGACGTCAGCGTCCGCCGCGCGATGGTCCGCTGTTCCGCGGACAGTTCGCTCAGGGCACTGTCGCACCACGTGGTCACGCTTCCGCTGACCCCTCCGATGCGACGGTACGCCTCGTGGGTGAGGTATCCGTCCTGCCGCCGGAGCCAGAGCTGGCTGAGCGCCATCTCCAACAGGGGCAGCACGGTGACCGGCGCCTGGCAGGTGATGGCCCCTTCGGGTGTGATGTCCAGGACGTCGCTGATGATCCGCTCGGGCAACCCCGATTGGAAGCGGAGCCCCACGTCCCGGGCGGGCAGGGTGATGATGTCGTGCAGGTCCTGTTGGCTCAGCGTGCCCGGTACGTTGAGGAGTCCCGGCATCGCGGCTTCCAGCAATTTGGGTGCCAAGGAAGCCAGTTGAGGGTAGAAGTCGTCACGCATGATCAGGATCACGGTGAGCTTGGTGTACGCGTCGGCGGCTGTGGTCACCTCATCGATGACGGACAGGAAGTCCCGCAGCCGACCGTTGGCCGTCTGGACCAGGAGCTCCTCGAACTGGTCGATGACCAGCAGGACACGCTGATGACCGGGATCGTCGACAAGCCTCCGGTTGACCGCCGCCACGATCCCGTCGCTCTTCGCACCCGGCAGCCCTGCCCGTTCGATCTCGGCGAGCATGTCCTGCCTCGGCCGAGCGAGGACAGGCAGCCAGCGGTCACTGCCCGGCAACTCCGCCGCCGCCAGCGCCCGCAGCACACCTGCCTGGATCAGCGACGACTTGCCCGACCCCGACGGTCCGAGCAGCAGCGTCAGCCGCTGTTGCCGGGCCAGGTTCGTCAGGACCTGCTGTACGGCGTCCTGGCGGCCCTGGAACCACCGCGCGTGTTCCGCGGTGAACGGCTCCAGCCCCCGGTAGGGGCAGACCTCACGCTCGGCCAGTTCCGGCAGGATCTCCCGCAGCACCTGCGTCGGAGTGACGTACGCGATGCCCTGCCCCCGTTCGTACACGTCGGGCGCGGTGATCTCGGTGAGCATGCCGATGACCAGACCGGTCGTCTCGTCGAGAACGGGTCCGCCGCTGAAGCCGGTGGTGAGGTCGTTGGCGGCGGTCAGCTGGAGATGCGTACATCTGCCGTCCGTGCCCGGCAGCAGATCGCCGGCTACGCCGAAGCCGAAGTGTCCTTCCGCCGGGGCCTGGGCGGGGAATCCGAAGGAACGGACCTGGCGGCCCCGGCATCCTTCCGCGGAGCCCAACGGCATCGTCCGCATCCCCGGCGATGTGCCGCTCAGCCGGATGAAGGCCACGTCCTCGGCCTCGGGGGAACGCCACAGCTCGCCCGGGACCCACCCCTCCACACGGTCCGCGCCCCGCACATGGGGGAAGGACAGCAGGACCTCCTCCCCGGGCCCCCTCCCGGCCGCTTCAACGACGTGCGCACACGTGACCACGATCCCGTCGGCCACCATGAATCCCGTCCCGGCCACGGCCCCGTCCGGCCCGATGATCCGGGCCACGGCCGCGACCAGGTCCGATGCGGTTCCGTCCCCCGGCCTCTCTTCCTCGCCGGCCACGGGAATCAGCCTGTGCTCTCGATCGGGGGTGGCGGCTCCACTCCGTCGCGCTTCCAGGACACGGTCACGTTGAGGTGGCAGGTGGCCTGGGTCCTGGTGATGACGGCCCCGGCCTCGGCCCCGAGCTCGACGCCGAATCTGACGGTGATCACGTCGGGCCGGGCCTTGCGCAGCTGTTCGAGAGTGGCCTGGGCGGCCACCGTGATCGGCTCCAGCGCCCCCTGCAGCGTCATCGGCAACTCGCGTACGACATCGCCGATGCGACCTGCTTTCACCGGTCCGTCCGACGCGGCGGCCGGCTGCTCGAACAGAATGCTGCCTCCGCCGTCCAGTGGAATCCGAGTCAGAGTTGTCATCGTGCCCCGTTCGCCTCTCGTACCGCCTCGCCAACGTCCTCACCAGCCTCTTTGACGCTGACATATGCCGCATGCGGAGTGAGCCACACGAGCGAGGCCGCAGATGCCCCGGTGTTCTCAGGGCTTCCGCCCCGAAATCCATTGGATCCTCCTCACCGAACTAGGTACCTTCGGCCCAAACCTAGGACCCCTAGGTTTGGCAGAAGGTACCCGGAGAACCAGGAGAACCCCATGAGATCACTCACCGAGCAGGACATCCGCGACTCGTTCGTCAACTGCTCCCGGGGGGAGGCCGAGCGGCTCGCGACGCCTCGCGATCTCGACGAACGCCCCTGGGACGACCTGGACTTCCTGGGCTGGCGGGATCCCGGTGCGCCCGACCGCGGGTATCTCGTCACCGAGCGGGAAGGAGGCCTCGTCGGCATCACCCTGCGCCTCCCCTCCTCCCGGCGCGGGCTGCTGCACCGCAGCATGTGCTCGCTGTGCCTGACCCCACACCCGGGTGACGGGGTATCCCTGATGACCGCCCGCAAGGCGGGGAAGGTGGGGCGCGAGGGCAACTCGGTCGGCGTCTACATCTGTGCCGACCTCGCCTGTTCCCTGTACGTCCGCGGGAAGAAGGCCCTCCGGTCGGGAAGCAGGTTCGAGGAGACCCTCACGACGGAGCAGCAGATCGCCCGGACGGTCGGCAATCTGTCCGCCTTCCTCTCGAAGCTGCACGACTGATCCGCCCCTGCGTGCCGGGCCCTGCCCGGGACGCGTCAGGTAGCGGCAGGGGTCCAGTGCGGGTCGCGGCCCAGGAAGGCGAGCAGTGCCTCGGCGCGGCCGGCGCCGTCCGGTACCTCGCGCGCGGCGGCGAACACGCCGAACGAGTTCCGGAGGTGATCGGCCAGCCGGTCCGCGGCGAGGCTGATGCCCTCGGCCAGATCATCGTCGAGGGGGGACGCTTGACCGGTCGCCACGGCGATGTCCCAGGCGTGCACGCCGGCGTCCATAGCAGCCGCGGCGGCCGCCACGCGGAACGGCAGCGGCCCGAGCGGCGTCGCCACCTCCTCGGCGTCGACGAACGGCCCCGCGTAGACGGCGAGGACATCGGAGAGGACCTTGTCGAGTGCCGCCGTCGCATCGCCCTCCAGTCCGTCGACGGGGTGGAAGGGGTCCGCGTCGGGCCACCCGGTGCCAGTGATCGCCGCGCCGTACGCCTGCTGGTCGAGTCGCGCGTGGTTGAGCACCTGGCGCACCGTCCACTCGTCGCACGGCGTCGGCGCTCCCCACGCACCCTCCGGCACACCGGCGACCGCGTCGCGCAGCCGGGCGTGTGCCCGCGTCAGCAGTTCGATGCCCTCGACCTTGCTCATCCTGGTTCCTCCTGAAGCCGTCCGATGCCGTCCGATCGAGCCGATGTCATCAATCTAGGACGCCTTGCGGACAGATACGGTCCGCAAGGAAGACGTTCGGTACCCCTGTGAAACGGGAAGGCCCCAAGGATGCAAGAGGCACGTGGTGAGTGGACGGCATCCGTCGCGAAGATCGTGGAGCGACGCCGGGAGCCGGTGGTCGTCCAGACACTTCGTTCGACGGCCGCCGCGACGATCGCGTACGTCGTGGCCCTGCATCTCAGTCCCGAGCCCGCGCCGCTGACCGCACCCCTGACCGCGCTGCTGGTCGTGCAGGTCACCCTGTACTCCACGATCACCACCGCCATCCGACGGGTGAACTCCGTCGTGGTGGGCGTCGTCATCGCCATCGGCTTCAGCAGTCTCGTGGGCCTGACGTGGTGGAGTCTGGGTCTGATCATCCTCGCCTCGCTGGCGGTCGGACATCTGGTCCGGGTCAGCGAGTTCGTGCCCGAGGTGGCGATCAGCGCCATGCTGGTCCTCGGCGTCACCAGAGTGGGCGACACCGCCTGGGCCCGCGTGTTGGAGACACTGATCGGAGCGGTCGTGGGGCTCGCCTGCAACCTCGTCCTCGCGCCACCCGTGTGGGTGGGCGTGGCCGGTGAGTCCATCGAGGATCTGGCACGCCGGGTCCGGCAGTTGATGCTGCGGATCGGCGAGGAGGCCGCCGGGCGCACCCCGTTCCGCGTGGCAGCCGAGCGGCTGCACGAGGCCCGCCAACTCGACCACGACATCGCCGGGGTGGACGCGGCCCTGCGGCAGGCCGAGGACAGCCTGAGACTCAATCCGCGGGTGCGCGAGGGGCTGCTGCACCGGGTCGTGCTGCGCACCGGCCTGGACACCCTGGAGATCTGCACCGTGGTCCTGCGGGTCCTCGCGCGCAGCCTCACCGACCTCGCCAAGGAGCGGGAGCCCCAGCCGCTGTTCGAACCGCAGGCCGGGGCCGTCCTGGAGGAACTGCTGTCCGAGGTCGCCGACGCGATCGTCAGCTTCGCGGTGCTGGTGACCACGGATGTCTCCCAGAGCGCCGCGTCCGCCGAGGAGCGGCTCAGCGCTGAACTCACCACGGCCGCCGCCACCCGCGACAAACTGGCCCAGCTGTTCCTCGAAGACGTCCAGCGCGACGCGAGCCAGTGGCAACTTCACGGCTCCGTCCTGACCGAGGTCAACCGCATCATCGACGAGCTCGACACCGAGCACCGGACCCGCAAGCTCCTGGAGGAACTGGACCGCTGCGCCGCCGAGGAGCGCGAGCGCCGGCCGCGCCTGACGCGTCTGCGGCGCCGGATGCGCCTGCCGCGCCCGCTGCGCCGGAACCGGAACCGTTCGGCTGCCTCCCGTCGTTCTAGGTGACGGGTTCCGCGTGAGGAAACGGCACGGCGTCGGGGAGCGGTGAGCCGCCCGTGTCGTGCGACGGCAGGACGACGAGGGGGCGGGCGGATGACCGAGGACACCGTACGGATCGACGGAAACGCGCTGCGGCTGCCGGGCGGGGTGCAGGTGCGGTTCATCCGGACCCTGCGCCTGCCCGAGACGGGCACGCACGCGTTGCCGCCGGGGCTCGGGGAGTTCCCCGTCCGGCGGGTCGAGGACTACGGGGACCGGGTGCCGGCCGAGTGGCGGGCCCGCGGCGGCGTGATGCTGCCGGTGTATCTGCGCGAGGCCATGTGGCTGAGTTTCGCCGGGACGGCGGAGCCGGCCGCGTTGCAGGTCGGCGTGGGCAAGGTGTGCGCCGTCTCCGGCAAGCCGTGGAGCTCCCGGCTCGGCCGTGACCCGCAGAACTACGTCGTACTCCCGCGGCAGCCATGGCTCGACGGCATCAACTCCGGCAAGGGGACCGTCCGCCAGTTCGTGGCCGTACCGCTGGGCCTGGGGGCGACAGTGGAGGGTCAGGTCACCGGCGAGGAGGTCTGGGGCGGCGTCCAGCTCCAGTCGTTCCCGCTGGCCGCCGAGGAACTGGCGGCGTGGCGCGAGGCGGAGCGCCGCAAGGCGGAGGAGCGCCTGCGGATGCCCCCGATGCCTCCATCCATCGGCGGGTACGGCGGTGCCGTACCGATGATGGCAGCGCCCGGTTCCGCGCCGCCCGCACCCGGTTCCGCGCCGGCCCCCGCAGGTGCCGCGCCGGCCCGTGCGCGCAGCGCCCCGGCGATGGGTCTCGGCGTCGGCGGTTCGATGCGCCAGGAGGTCTACCGGGACGACCGGCCGCTGAAGGCCTGGGCCAAGGAGCCGGCCGGGCGCGTGTTCGTCCATCTCGTGACGCCTCCGGAGTGGCGCCGCATCACCGGCGAGGCGCCGCCGCCGTCCCCGGTGGACCGTGCGGCGTACACCCGCGCGGGTCTTCCCTGGTTCGACTACTACGACCAGGACGCGACCGATCTGGCCCCCACGGACGAGCTGGGGTCGGTGCAGCCGGTCGGCGACTGGCTGGGCGACGACCACGAGCCCTGGCAGCAGCCCTCACCCCAGCAGGTGAAGCCGCTCGGCGACGCGCCGGGCAAGCCGGTCGGGGACGGTGACTGGTAGGAGACCCACGGCACCGGCCGTCCGCATCGGTCACGGCACCGCCGGTCACGCGCCGGCCCGTTGCAGCTCACGCAACGCACAGGGTCGTTCTTGCACTTCCGGGGTGTCGCACGCCAAGGTGGCTGTCCCAGCCGAGGCAACCGACACCCCGAGGTACAGGCATGAGCAGTGGTGCAGAGCCGTCGCGCGGCCCGGGCGGCGGCTGGACCAGGCGCCGCTTCGTCGGCGCGCTGGCGGGGGCCGCCGCGATCACGACGGTCCCGGCACCGGCCGCCCCGCGGGCGGACCCCAGCGCGGTGGCGCCGCCCCTGACAGCGCCGCCGGCCGGCCCCTCCCCGTCGGCGCCCCCGTCCTCCTCCCCGGCTTCCCGCTCCGGCCCCCGCCCGCTGTTCCTCGGCACGTACACCTCGGGCGACGGCGGCGGGAAGGGGATCGGCCTCGCCACGTACGACGCGGCGACCGGCGCGGTCACCGGCGGCGACGTGGTGACGGGCGTCGAGAACCCGTCCTATCTGGCGGTGCATCCGGACGGGCGCACGCTGTACGCCGTCGACGAGCAGACAGCGGGCGCGGTGACGGCCGTACGCCTCCCCCGGACCGAGGTGCTCGGCACCCGCGCCACCGGTGGCGCGGGCCCCTGCCATCTGTCCGTGCATCCGAGCGGTCGCTGGCTGCTCAGCGCCAACTACACCTCGGGGAGCGTCGCGGTGCACCCCATCGACGCGTCCGGCGCGCTCGGCGAGCGCACCGATCTGGTCACGCACTCCAGCCCGGCGCCCGGCCCCGGACAACAGGGCCCGCACGCCCACCAGTTCATCGCAGGACCGGACGGCGGGCACCTGCTCGCCGTCGACCTGGGCACCGACACGGTGTACACCTACCGCCTGGACGAGGCCACGGGCACACTCGCCGAGGTGTCCCGGGCCCGGACGAGGCCGGGCGCGGGCCCGCGCCATCTCACGTTCCACCCCGGCGGCCGGTACGCCTATCTCGCCAACGAGGTCGACAACACGGTGACGGTCTGCGCGTACGAACCGGCAACCGGCCGCCTCACCGTGGGCGAGCCGCAGTCCACGGGCACGGGAAGTGGCACCAGTTACCCGGCGCAGATCCTGGTGACGTCGAACGGCTCGTACGCCTATCTCGCCAACCGGGGCCACAACAGCCTGACGCGGTACGCGATCGAGGCGGACGGCGCACGGCTGCGACTGCTGGACACGGTGCCGGTCGGCGGCGACTTCCCGCGTCACATCGCGTTCTCCCCGGACGGGCGGCTGCTGTTCGCGGCGAACCAGCGGTCGAGCACGGTCAGCGTCTTCCAGGTCGATGCCGTCAGCGGTGAACTCCGGCGCGCGGGCGAGCCGTTCGCCTCACCCGTCGCGGTCTGTGCGCTGCCGCTGTAGGGCGCGGGGGCACGAGGCGGCACTCGCCTGCGCGAGCAGGACGTGCATGCGTTCCGTGAGCTGCGAGACGTCGTCGGCGGGTGCGTGGAACGGCAGGCGTACGTCGCCGTTGCCGCGCGCGCGTTCGATGCGCAGGGTGAGTCCGTGGCGGTCGACGGCGAGGGGCTGGACGCGCACCGCGCCGTGCAGGCTGTCCGGCTCGACGAGACGGGTGAGCCGCTCGACGGCGTCCGGGTGGGCGTCGGCGAGATGGGTGAGCAGTCGGGCCTCGGCGAGAGCGAGCGGGTCGGGCTGCGCGTCGGCCAGTTCGTCCAGGTCGACCACCACGGTCCCGCCGGGCCGCCGCAGCACCGCGCGGGTGGGACGGAACGACAGGTGCCCGTCCTCGGGGACGAACCAGCCCGCGAGCCAGAGCCGGGCGCGGATCCGGTTCCGTACCGGAACCGGCGCGACATCGGCGAACTCCAGGACGGCGGACGGCTCTCCGCGCGGCGAGCAGATGGCGGCAGCGAGCAGCGCGCTGTCCTCCGGCACGTGCAGGAGCACCCGGCCGTCCGCGGCGACGGTGTGCGCGCCGACGAACTCCTCCCGGCCGCCCTCCGCGCTCACCGCGCAGGACCAGGCCGCGGCGAGCACCGAGCGGGCGTGCTCCGCCGCGGCGGGCGCGGCCGTCCAGGTGTCACTGTCACCCATCAGCTTCCTCCTTAGGTAAGGCTTGCCTAACCTATCGAAGATCAGGGCGTACGCCAACCACGCCTCACCAAGGTGTCAGCACGTCCTGCGGAATCCGTCCGCCGAACGGGACGGGATTCAGGGTGTGATCGCGCCGAGAAGCGCCCGAGCGCACAGATCCCGCACCTGGGCACGGGTCAGATCCGCGCCCCGCAGCCACTCCAGACACACGGCCGTGGTGAAGGCCAGCCACCCGCGGACGGCGATACGGAGTTCAAGACAGTCCTCGGACTCCCGGCCGAGTTCGGGATCCGCCGCCAGCGCCTGAAGGATCTGCAGCTCCTGCGCGGCCAGCGCCTGCTGATAGACCCTGCGCACGGCCTGGTCACCGGCCGCGTCGGCGCGGTGGAAGGCACGGAACCCGTGCGCGTGCTCCTCGACGTACCCGAGGAAGGTGTCCAGGCCCGCGCCGAGCTGCTCGCGCACCGGAACGCCGGGCACCGCCGCGGTCATCCGCAGCATCCGCCCGCTCTCCCGCTCGACCACGGCGGCGAAGAAGTCCCGCTTCGTCGGAAAGTAGTGGTACAGCAGACCGCGCGAGACTCCGGCGATCTCGGCGACCTGCTCGATCCACACCTCGTCGTACGGGCTCTCCGAGAACAGACGGGCACCGACCGACAGCAGCTGCTCCCGGCGCTCCTCGGTACTGAGCCGCCGACGGGCGCGCTCCCCCTGCTTCCCTGCCATGCCCGCACTTTACTTGACGTCGGTTCAACAAGGGGCCCAGACTGAACGACGCTATTGAACTCGCGTACAACAGAGTCAACCTGCCGGAGACACAAGGGAGATGGCGTCATGGCGGAGACGACGGAGGCCGCGCGGCCCAAGGGGTTCCGCAGCGCGGAACTGGGCTGGCCGGAGCTGCACCGCATTCCGCACCCGCCGCGCCGCGTGCCCCTGGTCGGTGATGTGATCGGCGCCGACATCCGTTCGCCGTTGCAGGACTCCATGAAGTTCGGGCGGCAGCTCGGACCGATCTTCCGGCGCAGGGCCTTCCGCAACGAGATCGTCTTCGTCTGGGGCGCGGATCTCGCCGCCGAACTGGCCGACGAGTCGCGGTTCGCGAAGCATGTGGGCCTGGGGGTCGCCAATCTCCGTCCGGTGGCCGGCGACGGACTGTTCACCGCCTACAACCACGAGCCCAACTGGCAGTTGGCGCACGACGTCCTCGCCCCCGGTTTCAGCCGCGAGGCCATGGAGGGCTACCACCCGATGATGCTGGCCGTGACCGAGCGGCTGACGGACCGCTGGGACCGGGAGCGGGCGGCGGGGCGCGCGGTGGACGTGCCCGGCGACATGACGAAGCTGACGCTGGAGACGATCGCCAGGACCGGCTTCGGCCATGACTTCGCCTCCTTCGAGCGCTCCCGGCCACACCCCTTCGTGAACGCGATGGTGGGCACGCTGACCTACGCGCAACGCCTCAACGTCGTCCCGGTACCGCTGGCTCCGCTCCTCCTGCGGGGCGCCTCCCGACGCAACGCGGCGGACATGGCCTACCTCAACCGCACGGTCGACGCGGTGGTCGCCTCCCGCCGCACCGCCGGCGGCGACGGGGATCTGCTCGACCGCATGCTGGAGACGGCGCACCCGGAGACCGGGGAGCGCCTGACCCCCGAGAACATCCGCCGCCAGGTCATCACCTTCCTGATCGCCGGCCACGAGACCACCTCGGGTGCCCTCTCCTTCGCCCTGCACTACCTCGCCCGGCACCCGGACGTCGCCGGCCGCGCCCGCGCCGAGGTCGACCGCGTCTGGGGCGGCACGGACCGGCCGGGCTACGACCAGGTCGCCAAGCTCCGCTACGTCCGCCGGGTCCTCGACGAGTCGCTGCGCCTGTGGCCGACGGCGCCGGCGTTCGCGCGCGAGGCCCGGCAGGACACCCTGCTCGGCGGCGTCCACCCGATGCGGCAGGGGGCCTGGGCGCTGGTCCTCACCGCGATGCTCCACCGGGACCCGGAGGTGTGGGGGGCCGACGCGGAGGAGTTCGACCCGGACCGCTTCGACGCGAAGGCGGTGCGGGCCCGGCCCGCGCACACTTTCAAGCCGTTCGGCACCGGGGCGCGCGCCTGTATCGGCCGCCAGTTCGCGCTGCACGAGGCGACGCTGGTCCTCGGACTGCTGCTGCGCCGCTACGACCTGAGGCCCGAGCCGGACTACCGGCTGCGGGTGGCCGAGCGGCTGACCCTGATGCCGGAGGGCCTGCGCCTGCACCTCGAACCGCGTACGCCTGGGGTGCCGGAGCGGGAGGTGCCCGCGGCCCGTGCGGCCGGATGAGGTCCCGCTCCCGGCCCGGGCAGGTCTCCCGCCGGGTGCGGTCCCGCTCGTCCCGCTCCCGGTCCGGTGTGCGTCCCCGCGTCAGCCCCGAGCGGTCCAGTGGCCGGGGCGTTCGACCGATTCCGGGATTTGGGTGCCGACGCTGCCACGTGCCGCGTTCAGCTGCGGCTGGGTGAGGAAGAAGGCTCCGGTCAGATCGGCGTCGGTGAGATCGGCGTCCCTGAGATCGGCACCGATCATGTCGGCGCCCCGCAGATCGGCCCCGGTCAGATCGGCGGCGATCAGGTAGGCGCCGCGCAGACTCGCGCCCCGCAGGTCGGCGCCCTTGAGGCGGGCGCCCATCAGATCGGCGCCGCGGCGGTCCTTCTTCCTGCCCCCGCCGAACCCCGCCCGTACGAGCTCACTGGTACGCAGCAGCACTTCGTTGACCTCCTGCCGGTGCGCGCCCACATCCAACTCGCCGAGTTCCTCAGGGGTCTGCCGCGTCAGGCGCTCCGTCGCGGCGAGCAGGCGCCGGACGTCGGCGTGCACCGGGCGCGCCGCGGGGAGCGTCAGCGCCTCGTTCAGGTACCAGAGCAGTTCATGGAGCGCGCGTACGACGGGGAAGACGTCGAACATCTGCCGGGCGCGGTTCCGGGAGCCCGAACGCCAGTCGACGCCGCCGAACGTCACCTGGGAGACCTGCTGCCCGGCACCGAAGCAGTCGTAGACCGTGCAGCCCGTGAAGCCCGTCTCGCGCAGCCGGGTGTGGATACCGCACCGGAAGTCGCTCTTCAGATTCGGGCAGGGCCGGCCCGCGTCCTTGTCGATCGCGAAGTCGGCCGAGCGGGCGAAGGGCAGGGCGACGCAGCACAGTCCGAAGCACTGACCGCAGTCGGCTCGCAGTTCGAGCCGCGGGTCCGAGGCCGTGATGTCATCGATGTCGTCGATGTCGTCTTCGCGCATGTCCCCAGCCTACTGAGCCGGGAGGCGCCCCCTGAACTGCGCCGACTCGATGAGCTGGACCAACCATGCCCGAGGTGATCCTTACGGTCGTTGTCTGGATGTTTGACGGCGCACCGGGTATCGAGAGCGCCATGGATTCCACAGCGCTCCCCGGTCTCCCCGCTCCTCCCCCGCTGGGCGCGAGCGCCCTGCCGCCCGGGACGTACGACGGCTCGCTGGTGCTGGTCACCGGTGGCGGCACCGGACTCGGGAGGGCGATCGCGGCGGAGTTCGCCCGGCTGGGCGCCGATCTGCTGATCGTCAGCCGACGCGAGCGGCATCTCGCGCCCGCCCGGGAGGAGTTGGCGAAGCTGGGCACCCGGGTGACATCGGCGGTGTGCGACATCCGGGACCCGAAGCGCGTCTCCGAGGTGTTCGACGGGTGCGCGCTGCCCGACGTTCTGGTCAACAACGCGGCCGCCAACTTCCCCGTCCCCACGGAGGACATGTCCCCGAACGCCTGGCAGGCGGTCGTCGACATCACGCTCACGGGAACGTTTCTGATGACCCGTGAGTTCGGGCGGCGGCATCTGGCCGCGGGCACACCGGGGTCGGTCATCGACGTCGGCGCGTCCTACGCCTGGACGGGCGGCCCCGGTTTCGCGCACAGCGCGGCGGCCAAGGCGGGCGTGGAGAGCCTCGTGCGGACCCTGGCCGTGGAGTGGGGCCCGTACGGCATCCAGGTCAACGGTCTGGTTCCCGGGCTGATGCCGCACGCGGACATGACGGACGACATCCGCGGCAACCTGGCCCGGGCCGCGGGCGGCGCGGGCGACGCGGGCAGCGGGCGCAGCGGGCGCAGTCCGGACGACGAGGTCGGCGCGGGGCGCGGCGCGCACGACCGGCGCCAGCCCGCCCTGCGCGTCGGCGCACCTCGCGAACTCGGCTGGGCGGCCACCTTTCTGGCGTCCCCCTACGCGCGTTTCATCACCGGCCACACGCTGGTGGTGGACGGCGCGAACTGGCAGCGCAGAGAGCTCGTCAGCCCGCCGGTGACGCCGGTGCGGGACCAACTGGAGCGCGGTCCCTTCACCGGCTGACCGTCAGTCCCCCGCCCCCGCGAGGTCGAGCCGGTCGAGCCGCTCGGGGTCGGCAAGGATGTACATCGCGACGATCCTGTCGTCGGCGACGGTGACGCCCATGACCGACAGCGGGCGGCCGTCGACGAGCGCGACGACGCCCACCTCCCCGTTGACCAGGACGAGCCGCGAACTCGCCGCGAACCGCGCGAAGGTGAGTGCCTGCCGGGCCACGGCCGCAGCGCCGCGCACCAGCTTGGAGGCGGCCGCGCCACCGACCAGCGGGCCCGCGTCGGCGCGCAGCACGACATCGGGGTCGAGGACGGCGACAAGGGCCTCGAAGTCCCCGCCTCGCGAGGCCGCGAGGAAGGCGTCGAGGACCTTCCGCTGCCGGGTGACATCCCGCTCGGGCTCCGGGGCGGCTCCCTTGACGCGGCGGCGCGCCCGGCTCGCGATCTGGCGGGTGGCGGCCGGTGAGCGGCCCACGATGGGCGCGATGTCGTCGAAGGGCACCGCGAACATGTCGTGCAGCACGAAGGCGAGCCGCTCGACGGGCTCCAGCGTCTCCAGGACCACGAGGAGGGCGAGCCCGACCGAGTCGGCCAGCAGCACCTCCTGTTCGGGGTCGATCCGGTCCAGCGGGCTGAGGACGGGGTCGGGGACGAAGGTGCCGGAGGGCTCCAGGGGGTCCTCGCGGCGCGCGGTGCGCGAGCGCAGCATGTCCAGGCACACCCGGCCGACCACGGTGGTCAGCCAGCCGCCCAGGTTCCTGATCTCGTCCGGGTCGTCGGTGCGGCCGAGCCTCAGCCAGGCCTCCTGGACCGCGTCGTCCGCCTCGCTGAGCGATCCCAGCATCCGGTAGGCCACCGCCCTGAGCCGTCCCCGGTGCGCCTCGAACCGGTCCGCGAGGAGTTCACGGTCGTCCATCGGTCCCCCTGCCTCGTCGTACGGAACAGTGACCGATCAAAACATGCCGGTCACTTTCCCTCGAAGCGAGGCGCGCGGCGGGCGCCCTTGGCCGCGTAGCCCTCTCCCGCGTCGTCCGAGGTCAGCGTGAGCGCGGCCGACAGGGCGGTCCGGTCGAGGGCCGCGGCGAGTCCGGCGTCGGCGTACGCGTCGATGTCGTGCTTGACGCCCTGCACGGCGAGCGGCCCGTTCCCCGCGATCTCCGCTGCGACAGCGCGGGCTGTCTGCTCCAATGCGCCTTCTCCGGCGACGACTTGGACGAGATGCAGGCGTTCGGCCGTCGTCGCGTCCAGCCGCCTCCCGGTGAGCGCGAGGAACTTCGCCCACCCCGCGCCCGCCTCGCGCGCGATCCGCAGATCTCCGCCGGCGTCGACCGCCAGCCCCAACTGGGCCTCGGGCAGGGCGAACACGGCGTCGCCGGAGGCGATCCTGATGTCCGCCATGAGCGCCAGTTCGAACCCGAAACCGAGGCAGTAGCCCTGCACGGCCGCGACAACGGGCTGCGGGAGCCGTGCGAAGGCCTCGAAGCGCTCGTGGGCCCAGCGGATGCCCTCGTAGTAGGCGCGGGCCCGCTCGGCACCCGAGCGGCCGGTGATCGCGCCGCCCGGAGCGCTCACGTCGATCCCCGCGCAGAAGGCGCGCCCCTCGGCCCGCAGCAGGACCACCCGGATCGACGCGTCGAAGCGGATCCGGTCGGCGAACAGGCCGAGTTGGCGCGTGGACTCCCAGCTCCACGCGTTGAGTTTCGCCGGGCGGCAGAGGGTGAGGACGCCGATGCCGCCCTCGACGTCGAGGCGCAGCCGCTCCTCGCCCTGTGGGATGTCCGTACGCGTGGTGTCGATCATCCGTGCCTCCTCGGCATTCTGACAGATCGTCAGAATCCTAGGAGGCGCCGCCCACCGGATGAAGGGGCCTAGGAATGCCGTTACACGACCAGGGAGTTGTGGATCTCGACCACCGCCGTGTCGAACGGAGGCAGGCCGAGGTCCTGCGCGGCGGGCGCGATGACCTCCGCCTCGAACCGCCGGTAGGCGTCCTCCGATTCCCATACGTCGACGACCTGGAAGCCACCCGAAGCGAGGGGCGCGCTGTAGTGGGCGACGAGCCCGGTGGGCGGTTTCGCGCGGTCCGGGATCACCCGCTCGAAAATGGTGTCGTAGAGCTTCTGGTTCCACGCCGCACTCTGGTTGTGCACCAGAACAGTCATGCCGGTCCTCGATCCACAGACGACTTCATGTCGTCTGCGACGCTATGTCCGCGTCCGGTCGTCGGCGACCGGTGACGGACACGGCTGCGCCGTCCGGCGGAACCCGTCGGCGGGGCCGGACGGCGCGGGGTGCGGACCTGTCAGACCTCGTCGCGGGTGAGCGCCAGCAGGCGGTCCAGGACGCGCGGGCCGCCGGCCCGTACCCCGTCGTGCTCGAACTCGTCGGTCACCCAGGTGCGCAGGCCCCGGACGGCACGCGCGGTGCGCAGGGAGTGTTCGGCGTCGACGTACATGTCGTCGTGGTAGACCGCCGCCGCGACGGGTACCTCGTTCGCGGCGAGGCGGGCCGGGTCGTACAGCGGCGCCCAGTCGGTGCGGGCGGCCAGTTCCTCGGCGGTCTCCCGCAGCGGGCGCAGCGCCGGGTCGGTCTCGAAGGTCCAGGGGTGCACGGACTCGCCGGTGAAGAGCAGCGGTCCGTCGTCCGCGAGGGTCTTGGCCGCGTCGAACTGCGGGAACTCGGAGCGCACCCGCTCGGCGGACCATGCGGTGGGGCTGCCGCCCTGGGCGTAGCAGGCCTCGTGGACCAGCGCGTACAGGGGGTGACCCGCGTACGAGAGCAGGCCTTGGACCTCCTCCTGGAAGGAGTCGGAGAGCGCGGGGCCCTGCGGGGTGCGGACGAAGGCGTCCTCCAGCAGGTAGTGCAGGCGGTGACTGCCCTCGCTGCCGCCCAGGAGGATGCCCAGCGACTGGAATGCCTCGGCGGTCAGGCGGTAGCCGCCGCTCAGGACCGGCTCGTGCTGGAGCAGGTACTCCGCGATCCTGCGGGCGCGCTCGACGTCCTGCGGGTAGCGCGCGTAGTGCGCGGCGACCTTGCGCTCGATGCGCGGGTACGCGGCACGGTAGACGTCGTCCGCGTGCCCGTCGAGGGTGGGCAGACCGCCGGTGATGACGGCGGCGCTCAGCCCTTCGGGGGCGCTGGACAGGTAGTGCACGCTGCAGAATCCGCCGAAGCTCTGGCCGAGGACGGTCCAGGGCGCGCCGCCGGTGAGCCGGGGCCGGATGGCCTCGCAGTCGCGGACGATGGAGTCGGCGCGGAAGAGCGCGAGGTAGTCGGCCTGCTCGCGGGGGCCGCCGCGCAGCGGGAGTGTCTGCCGGTTGGCGGGCGTGGAGTGTCCGGTGCCGCGCTGGTCCAGCAGCAGGACACGGAAGTCCTTCAGGGCCCGGCCGAGCCAGGCCTGCTGCCCGACGAAACGATTCGCCCCGAAGCCGGGGCCACCCTGGAGATAGACCAGCCAGGGCAGGTCCTGGTGCGCTTTGTCGCTCGCGACGGCCTCGCGGGCGAACAGTTCGATGGTCTCGCCCGCCGGGTGGTCATGGTCGAGGGGCACGGTGAAGCGGTGGTCGGTGAGGACGACACCGGGCTGGCGGTAGCTGACGGTCAACAGGGCTCCCGAGACGTACGGATTCCAGGCTGCGTCCCAGTTGAGCACATCCTCCCCTGGCTCCGCGGCCCGGGGATCAAGAAAATGAACTGAACAGTGACTCAGCAGGCCGACGACGGGGAACTGAACCGCTGCTCAGCGCGCTGCCAGGCTGGAGTGGCGCACCACCAGCTCCGGCTGGAGCACGACCCGCCGGTGTTCGTGCGGCGTGGGCGCGGTCTCCGCCTCGATCTCCTCCAGGAGCAGCTCCGCGGCCAGGGCGCCCATGGTCACGGCGGGCTGGCGTACGGAGGTGAGCGGGACGGCCGCGGCGGCGGCGAACTCGATGTCGTCGTAGCCGACGATCGCGAGGTCGTCGGGTACGCCGACGCCGGCCGCGTACATGGCCTGCAGGACGCCGAGCGCGAGCAGGTCGTTGGCGCAGAAGACGGCGGTGGGCCGCTCGGCGAGGCCGAGGAGCCGGGCGCCGGCGTCGCGCCCGGCGGCCACGTCGAGGCGCTCGGTCGGCAGCTCGCGCAGATTGCCCGGGCCGAGGCCCGCCTCGGCCAGGGCGTTCAGTGCGCCGGTGCGGCGGTCCCTGACCTGGCTGAGGCCGGGCGGTCCGCTGACGTACGCGATCGAACGGTGTCCCGCGTCGACGAGGTGCCGGACGGCGAGCGCACCGCCCGCCACGTCGTCGACCGAGACCGAGCACTCGGTGGTGCCGTCGGCGACCCGGTCGACCAGCACGAACGGGATGCCGTTGCGGCGGAACGCCTCGATGTTGCGACCGCTGGCGTCGGAGGGGGTCAGCAGCACCCCGCGCACCCGCTGCTCGGCGAAGAGCGACAGATAGTCGGCCTCCTCGCTCGGGCTCTGCGCGCTGTTGCAGACCATCACCCCGAGTCCGGCGTCCCGTGCGGCGCGCTCGGCGCCGCGCGCGACGTCCACGAAGAACGGGTTGCCCATGTCGAGGACGAGAAGCCCCATGATCCGGCTGCTCCCGGCCCGCAGTTGGCGTGCCGACTCGCTGCGTACATAGCCGAGCCGGTCGATTGCGGACAGGACGCGCGCCCGCGTCTCGGAGGCCACCGAGTCGGGGCGGTTGATCACGTTCGAGACCGTGCCGACGGAGACTCCGGCGGCACGGGCGACGTCCTTGATACCCACCGACTGGGCCATCAGGCGGGAACCTCCAGGAGAACGAGAAGCGGCAGGCAGGCCCTCACATTACCCGCGAGCGGGCCGGAACCAGTGGTCATGCGGGCAGCCGGAAATCGATGACGTGCAGGGCCGAGGGCGTGGTCCCGCTGGACCTCTCCTGGTACATCACGGACAGGATTCCGTCCTGGGGGACGCGCGTCTCGTCGATCACGACCTCGCCGAAGGCGTTCAGGCCGCTGCCGTCGAACAGGAGCTTCCAGTCGGTGTGTCCGGAGGACTTCGAGGCGCCGGCGATCCGCCCGAACGGCATGATCGCGTAGGCGTTGTCGTATCGGTCCAGGACCAGTCTGGTGCGCTGGCTGGAGTTGAGGGCGACCGGGATCTCGGTCTTGGTCCAGCCGCCCGAGGCGTTCTTGCGCAGGTGGAAGGCGCGGCCGTTGGCCGTGCGGTCCGTGACGTAGTTGGTGGTGCACTGTCCGAAGCGCCCGGGCACATAGCTGATGATCGCGTGCGGCAGGCCCGCCGAGTCGGTGGCCTGGCTCTCCTGGTTCATCAGGGAGTGGTCGGGGTTGAGGGAGTCGACGACGAGCCCGGCGTCGGTGACGGCGACGGTGTCGGAGCTTCCGGTGGTGCCGACGACGGTGCCCGCGTCGTTGCGCCAGCTGCGGCCCCGGTCGGTGGAGTAGACGTATCCGGTGTCGTGGTTGGTGATGCCGCCGGCGTTGCACATCACGGCCGCGTTCTGCTCGCGCCAGGTGAAGAAGGAGTGCAGCCGGCCGTTGAGGTCGTAGTCGATCCCGTGCAGATACATGTTGCGGGCCGTGCTCGACCCGTGGGAGCTGGTGTACGTCCCCGTCGAGGCGGACCATTCGCCGAGCGCGGTCCAGGCCGAACCGTTGTACTCGGCAAGGGCGTTGCGTCCGTTCCCGGAGACGCCGACGCGGTAGCTGAGTTGGAGTCCGCCGGCCGGGGTCGCGACGAACTGCGGATAGGTGAACTGGGTGGTGAGCGCGAGCCCGTCCAGGGAGGTCTGGACGGCCCCGAGGACGGCGGCGGTCCAGGTCGTCGACGCGGGGTTGTCGAGCAGCCCGGCCACCGACTTGACGTAGAAGAAGCCGTCGCTGTGCGAGTCCATGGCCAGGTGCAGCCGGCCGTCGGTCCTGGAGACGCCCATGGAGATGACGTTGTGGGAGTCGTCGCTCTTGAGCTTGTGGCCGATCGTGATCTTGGACCAGGTGGTGGCACCGAGCGCGCGGCGGGCGAGGACCGCGCTGCGGTCGGCGGTGTACCAGACCGCGTACTGGTAGCCGCGGTAGGTCAACAGGCCGTTCTTCTGGAACGAGTTGTTGTTGACCAGACCGTCGTAGGAGACGAAGTAGATGGCCTGGGAGTCGAGTTGGGTGGTGCCGGTCTGGGTGACGGAGGGGCCGGGGTCGGCCGCTCGCGCCGTCCCCGTGGTGAGGGCGGGGCCCGCCACGGCGCCCAGCAGGGCTGTCGTCAGCACGGTGCGTCGTCTCATCTGCGGGCTCCTCGGTCGGGCTGCGGGCGGGCGGGTCAGACAGGGGTTCAGGCGGGCTGTTCAGGCGAGATGGAACACTTCGGTGAGGGGCTTCATAACCTCGTCGGGTCTGGCGCCGTCCAGCGATGTGAAGAACGGCGCCATCTCCGTCTGCCAACGGGCATTGACGTCGGTGGCCTCCATGGCGGCCCGCGCGGCCGCGAAGTCCTCGGTCTCCAGGTAGCCGACCAGCAGGCCGTCCTCGCGCAGGAAGAGCGAGTAGTTGTGCCAGCCGGTGGCCGAGAGCGCGTCGAGCATCTCGGGCCACACGGCGGCGTGCCGCTCGCGGTACTCGTCGAGGCGGTCCGCACGGACCTTCAGCAGAAAGCACACGCGTTGCATCAATGACCCTCCGGGCCCGGGAGTCGGTCCGGCGAGACCGTCAGGACGCCAGAATGTGAGGACGTCAGCAGGTCGGACCGTCGGACCGTCAGAAGTTGAACTGGTCGATGTTCTTGGCGTCGAAGACGGTCGGCTTGCCGAGGCTGATCACGCCGTCCTTGCCGATGGTGAAGGAACCCATGTCGCCGGCCTTGAAGGTCTCGCCCTCCTTGCCGGTGATCTGGCCCGAGGACAGCGCCACGGCCGTACGGGCGGCCAGCTCGCCGAGCTTCGCCGGGTCCCACAGCTCGAAGCCCTCGACGGTGCCGTTCTTGACGTACTTGCGCATGTCGTTGGGGGTGCCGAGGCCGGTCAGCTTGACCTTGCCCTTGTACTTGGAGCCGGACAGGTACTGTGCGGCGGCCTTGATGCCGACGGTGGTCGGGGAGATGATCCCGGCGAGCTTGGGGTGCTCCTGGAGCAGGCCCTGGGTCTGCTGGAAGGACAGCTGGGCCTCGTCGTTGCCGTAGGCGACCTTGACCAGCTTGACGTCCTTGTACTTGGGGTCCTTCAGCTCCTCCTTCATGAAGTCGATCCAGGTGTTCTGGTTCGTCGCGGTCTGCCCGGCGGACAGGATCGCGATCTCGCCCTTGTAGTCGATCTGCTTCGCGAGCAGCTGCACCTCGGTGCGGCCCAGGTCCTCGGCGCTCGCCTGAGAGACGAAGGCGTTGCGGCAGTCGGCCTTGGTGTCGGAGTCGTAGGTGACGACCTTGATCTTGTTCGTCATGGCCTGCTTGAGCGCGGTGCACAGGGCACCCGGGTCCTGCGCGGAGACCGCCATCGCGTCGACCTGCTGCTGGGTGAGCGTGTTGACGTAACTCACCTGGCCGCTGGTGTCGGTGGCGCTGTTGGTGCCGACCTCCTTGTACTTCGAGCCCAGTTCGGTCAGCGCCTTCTCGCCGCCCTTGTCGGCGGAGGTGAAGTACGGGTTGTTGACCGCCTTGGGCAGGAAACCGACGGTCAGCCCCTTCTTGGTGGCCGCGTTGGGGTCGGCCTTGGCACCGGCGGCGGTGTTGGAGCCGCCCGAGTCCTTGACGTCGTTCTTGGTGGTGCCGCCGCAGGCGCTGACGGCCAGGGCGAGGGAGGTGACGGCGGCGAGCGCCGCGCAGGTGCGGCGGATCGATGACTTGCGCATGGCTGAGGGTTCCTTTACGAGGGTGAGCGGAGCGGGGTTACGAGATCGGAGTCGAGGCGGCTCTGCGGCCCGCCCTCGCTACGGAGATCTGCCGTGCGACCCGGGGGCCGAGCACGGAGACGACGAGCAGAACGCCGGTCACGACGATCTGCGACTGCGCGGAGACATTGAGAAGGCTCATCACGTTCTGCAGCGCGCCGAGCAGGAAGACTCCCGCGATCGCGCCGCCGAGCGTGCCCTTGCCGCCGTCGAAGTCGATACCGCCGAGCAGGACGGCGGCCACGACGGAGAGTTCGAGCCCGGTGGCGTTGTCGTAGCGGGCGCTGGCGTAGTGCAGGGCCCAGAACACGCCGGTCAGGGAGGCCATGAGGCCGGTCGCGACGAACAGGAGCAGTTTCTGCCGCTTGACCCTGATGCCGGCGAACCGGGCGGCTTCCTCGTTGGCGCCGATCGCGAACGCCGAGCGCCCGAAGGGGGTGGCGTGCAGCACGACGACGGCGACGGCGAGCAGCACCAGGAAGAGCGGGAGTGCCTGCGGGACGAAGGTGTCCCCGATGCGTCCGGCCGCGAAGTCCTGGTACTGGGTGGGGAAGTCGGTGACCGCGTCGGAGCCGAGCACGATCTGCGCGATGCCCCGGTAGGCGGCGAGCGTGCCGATGGTGACGGCGAGGGACGGCAGTCCGAGCCGGGTCACGAGCAGGCCGTTGACCAGCCCGCACACGACACCGAGCAGGAGACAGAGCGGGATGATCGTCTCGATCGACATGCCCTGGTTCCACAGGGCACCCATCACCGAGCCGGAGAGCCCGGCCGTGGAGGCGACGGACAGGTCGATCTCGCCGGCCGCCACGAGCAGGGTCATCGGCAGGGCGATCAGCGCGATCGGCAGGGTGTTGCCGATCAGGAACGACAGGTTGAGGGCGTTGCCGAAGCCGTCCACGAGGAAGAAGGAGAAGAGGAGCAGGACGATGAGGAGGGCGCCGACGACCGTGTCCCAGCGGACGGCGCGCGCGAGAGCGGAGTCAGCCATGGCGGGCGTTCCTCTTCTTCAGGGCGGAGGCCACGCGCAGCGCGACGATCCGGTCGACCGCGATGGCGAGGATGAGCAGGATGCCGTTGATGGCGAGGACCCAGACGGAGCTGACGCCGAGGGCGGGCAGGACGCTGTTGATGGAGGTGAGCAGCAGGGCGCCGAGCGCGGCTCCGTAGACGCTGCCGGAGCCGCCGGTGAAGACGACACCGCCGACCACGACGGCGCTGACGACGGTCAGTTCGTATCCGGTTCCGGTGCCGGAGTCGACGTTGCCGAACCGGGCGAGGTAGAGGGCGCCGGCCAGTCCGGCGAGGCCGCCGCAGACGACGTACGCGGTCAGCAGGCGGTTGCGGACCGGGATTCCGGCCAGGCGCGCGGCCTCCGGGTTGGAGCCGAGCGCGTACAGTTCGCGGCCGCTGCCGAAGTGTTTGAGGTAGTAGGCGGTGACCACCAGGACGGCCACGGCGATCAGCGCGAGATACGGGACCGCCGTGATGCCGCCGGAGCCGAAGTCGACGAAGCCGCCGGGCAGGTCGGCCGCGGTGATCTGGCGGGAGCCGACCCAGATGGAGTCGATGCCGCGGATGATGTAGAGCGTGCCGAGGGTGACGACGAGCGCGGGTACCTGACCGAGGCTGACGAGCAGTCCGTTGACCAGTCCGCAGCCGATGCCGAGGAGCACCGCGAGGAACACCGCGACGACGGGGTTGCCGCCGCCCTGCAGATAGGTGCCGGCCGCGAAGGCGCTGATGCCGAGGGTCGAGCCGACCGACAGGTCGACGTTGCGGGTGATGACGACGAGGGACTGGCCGGTGGCGACCAGCACGAGGATGGTCGCGTTCAGCAGCAGGTCCTTGATCCCCTGCTCGGAGAGGAACTCGCTGTTGCCCATCTGGGTGATGACGATCATCACCAGGAAGACGGCCAGGATGGCGAGTTCGCGCATCTTGAAGACACGGTCCACCAGCCGGGTGCCGCTCGACCTGGGCACCTCGGTGGCGGGGGCGGGGGTGGGCGCGGTCACCGTCATGCGGCGGCCCTCCGGGGGATGATCGGGGTCATTCGGGCAGCCCTCTCGATGGCTGTCATGCGGCGGCCCTCCCGGTGGCAGCGGCCATCACGGATTCCTCGGTGGCTTCGGAACGTGGGATCTCGGCGGTGAGCCGCCCCTCGTGCATCACGAGTACGCGGTCGGCCATGCCGAGGATCTCGGGCAGATCGGAGGAGATCATCAGCACGGCCACCCCGTCGGCGGCCAACTCGCTGAGCAGCCGGTGCACTTCGGCCTTGGTGCCGACGTCGATGCCCCGCGTCGGCTCGTCGACGATCAGCACCTTCGGGCCGGTGGCAAGCCACTTGGCGAGGACGACCTTCTGCTGGTTGCCGCCGGAGAGCGTGGAGACGGTGTCGGCGATCCGGGCGTACTTCACCTGGAGCTTGACCGCCCAGTCGAGGGAGCGGCTGCGCTCGGCCCCGCGGTCCATCAAGCCCGCCCTGACCGTCGAACGCAGCCCGGTCAGGCCGATGTTGCGCTCGATGGACATGCCCATCACCAGGCCCTGGGCGCGCCGGTCCTCGGGGACGAGGGCCAGTCCGGCGGCCATGGCGGTGGAGGGGGCGCCGTTCGTCAGCGCCCTGCCGTCGACCTCCACCACTCCGGCGTCCCAGCGGTCCACGCCGAACACGGACCGCGCGACCTCGGTGCGGCCGGCGCCGACGAGCCCGGCGAGTCCGACGATCTCGCCGCGCCGGACGTCGAAGGAGACGTCGGTGAAGACACCCTCCCGGGTCAGCCGGCGCACGCTCAGGGCGACTTCGCCCGCCTGGACGTCCTGCTTGGGGTAGAGCTCGTCGAGGTCGCGGCCGACCATCCGGCGTACGAGGTCGTCCTCCGTCAGGCCCTCCAGCGGCTCGCTGGATATCAGGGCCCCGTCGCGCAGGGTGGTGACGCGCCCGCAGATCTGGAAGATCTCTTCGAGCCGGTGCGAGATGAACAGCACCGCCGAGCCCTGTTCGCGCAGGGTGCGGACCACGCCGAACAGCCGGGCCACCTCGCTGCCGGTGAGGGCGGCGGTCGGCTCGTCCATGATCAGGACGCGGGCGTCGAAGGAGAGTGCCTTGGCGATCTCGACGATCTGCTGGTCGGCGATGGACAGACCGCGCGCCGGGCGCTCAGGGTCGAGTTCGACGCCGAGGCGCTTCATCAGGGCTGCGGTCGCCGCGTGGGTCGCCTTGTGGTCGATGCGGCCGAGCGCCCGCCGGGGCTGGCGGCCCATGAAGATGTTCTCGGCGATGGAGAGGTCGGGGAAGAGCGTGGGCTCCTGGTAGATCACCGCGATGCCCGCGTCGCGGGCGTCGGCGGGGCCGTGGAAGACGGTGGGTTCGCCGTCCAGCAACACCTGGCCGGCGTCCGGTCGGTGCACGCCGGCGAGCGTCTTGATGAGGGTCGACTTGCCCGCGCCGTTCTCTCCGGCGAGCGCGTGCACCTCGCCGGGGAACAGTTCCAGGGACACGTCCCGCAGGGCGCGTACGGCGCCGAAGGACTTCGAAAGGTCCTTCAGCGCCAGTACCGGGGCCGGTCCCGTGTCGGACGGGTGGGTCATGAGGGGCTCCTCGACGACGGCGGCGGGACGGCCCCCACAGCGTCGTGAAAGGTTTCAATTGGGTTGCCGGGACGTTAGGCATGTCACCCAGGTCGCGTCAATGGGTTCGTGTCGAAATTCTTCGACGACCATGTGTCACAACAGAGTCACGGCGAACGGTCCGCACCGGAGGGGTTGACAGCCCTTCGGAGGGCTCATAACTTCACCTCCTGAATCGTTTCAGACGTTGTGTTCAGGAGGCCCGGTGAGCAGCACCGCGGGAAGCCCTTCGGGAGGCCCCTTGGAGAGGCCTTCGGAGAGCCCTCGGGAAGCGCCCCGGAGAGCCGTCTCGCAGCGGTTCAGGAAGCCGTTGAACAAGCCGTTGCCATTCGAAGTCGTAGGAGTCCCGAAGTGACCGAGTTCGCCGCGGTGAAGGCCGCGCTCAAGACCCAGGCCGTCGAGACGCCGTCGTGGGCGTACGGGAACTCGGGAACCCGATTCAAGGTGTTCGCGCAACCGGGCGTGCCCCGGACCCCTCAGGAGAAGCTGGACGACGCGGCCAAGGTGCACGAGTTCACCGGCGCGGCCCCGACCGTCGCGCTGCACATCCCGTGGGACAAGGTCGACGACTATGCGGCGCTGGCGAAGCACGCCGAGGAGCGCGGCCTGAAGCTCGGCGCCATCAACTCCAACACGTTCCAGGACGACGACTACCGGCTCGGCTCGGTCTGCCACCCGGACGTGGCGGTGCGCCGCAAGGCCGTCGGTCACCTGCTCGAATGCGTCGACATCATGGACGCGACGGGTTCCCAGGACCTGAAGCTGTGGTTCGCCGACGGCACGAACTATCCGGGCCAGGACGATCTCCGTGAGCGCCAGGACCGGCTGGCCGAGGCACTGGCGCAGGTCTACGCGCGGCTCGGCGACCACCAGCGGATGCTGCTGGAGTACAAGTTCTTCGAGCCCGCCTTCTACGCGACGGACGTCCCCGACTGGGGCACGGCGTACGCGCACTGCCTCAAGCTCGGCCCCAAGGCGCAGGTCGTGGTCGACACCGGGCACCACGCGCCCGGCACCAACATCGAGTTCATCGTCGCCACGCTGCTGCGCGAGGACAAGCTCGGCGCGTTCGACTTCAACTCCCGCTTCTACGCCGACGACGACCTGATGGTGGGCGCGGCCGACCCCTTCCAGCTGTTCCGGATCATGTACGAGGTGATCCGCGGCGGCGGATTCTCCCCGGACGTCGCCTTCATGCTCGACCAGTGCCACAACATCGAGGCGAAGATCCCGGCGATCATCCGGTCGGTGATGAACGTCCAGGAGGCCACGGCCAAGGCTCTCCTCGTCGACCGCGCCGCGCTCGCCGAGGCACAGCGGGCCGGCGACGTACTGGCCGCGAACGCCGTGGTGATGGACGCGTACAACACGGACGTACGCCCGCTGCTGGCCGAGGTCCGCACCGAGCTGGGGCTCGACCCCGACCCGGTCGCCGCGTACCACCGCTCCGGGTGGGCGGAGCGGATCGCCGCCGAGCGGGTGGGTGGGCAGCAGGCGGGGTGGGGGGCCTGAGCGGCGCGTCCCGCGTGAGCGTCGCCGTCGCCCGGCCGTCGGCCTCGCCCGACCATGCGGCTGCCCGAGCTGTGCGGTTGGCCGACCGCTGGTCTAGCCCGGCCTCGGGGTCCAGCCCGGCCTCCGGGTTTAGCCCGGCCTCGGGGTCCCGCCAGGGCTCGGGTCTAGCTCGGCCTCCAGGTCCCGCCCGGCCTCCGGGTTCCGCCCGGGCTCCGGGTCCCGTCGGCCCGCTGCGGGTGGGTCGCGGGGCGTGGGCCCGGCCGGTCTCCGCGGCTCATGTGCCCGCTGCCGGTGGGTCGCGGACCGCGGGCCGTAGTGAGCCGGTCGCGCAGTTCCCCGCGCCCCTGACGGGGCGCTCCTCCTCGGGTTCGTCCCCCAGTGCACGTACACACTCTCCCTAAGGACCAGGACATGGCACCCCATCCCGAAGCCGCCGCTCTGCTCGCCCGGTCGCGCCGGCTCGGCGCCGATCCCCGCAACACCAACTACGCGGGCGGCAACACCTCCGCGAAGGGCACCGACACCGACCCCGTGACCGGCGGCGACGTGGAGCTGATGTGGGTGAAGGGGTCCGGCGGCGACCTCGGCACTCTCACCGAGGCCGGGCTCGCGGTGCTGCGCCTCGACCGGCTCCGGGCGATGACCGAGGTGTACCCGGGCGTCGAGCGCGAGGACGAGATGGTCGCCGCGTTCGACTACTGCCTGCACGGCAAGGGCGGCGCCGCGCCTTCCATCGACACGGCGATGCACGGGCTCGTCGACGCCCCGCACGTCGATCATCTGCACCCCGACTCGGGGATCGCGCTCGCCTGCGCGGCGGACGGGGAGAAGCTGACCGCCGAGTGCTTCGGCGACAGCGTGGTGTGGGTGCCGTGGCGCCGGCCCGGTTTCCAGCTCGGTCTGGACATCGCGGCGGTCAAGGAGGCCAACCCGGGGGCCGTCGGCTGTGTCCTCGGCGGCCACGGCATCACCGCGTGGGGCGCCACCGCCGAGGAGTGCGAGCGCAACTCGCTGCACATCATCCGCACCGCCGAGGCCTTCCTCGCCGACCGCGGGAAGGCGGAACCGTTCGGACCCGTCGTCGAGGGGTACGAGGCACTCGCCCCGGCGGACCGCCGCGAGCGGGCCGCCGCCCTCGCGCCGCACATCCGGGCCATCGCCTCCCAGGACCGTGCGCAGGTCGGCCACTTCACCGACTCGGACGAGGTGCTGGACTTCCTCGCCCGCGCCGAGCACCAGAGGCTCGCGGCGCTCGGCACCTCGTGCCCGGACCACTTCCTGCGCACCAAGGTCAGGCCGCTCGTCCTGGACCTGCCGCCGACCGCCTCCCTGGACGACGCGCTCACCCGGCTGGGGGAGCTGCACGCCGAGTACCGCGTGGAGTACGCGGCCTACTACGAGCGGCACGCGCTGCCCGACTCCCCCGCGATGCGCGGCGCGGACCCGGCGATCGTCCTGGTCCCCGGGGTCGGCATGTTCTCCTTCGGCAAGGACAAGCAGACGGCGCGCGTGGCGGGCGAGTTCTACGTCAACGCGATCAACGTGATGCGGGGCGCCGAGGCCGTCTCGACGTACGCGCCGATCGAGGAGTCGGAGAAGTTCCGCATCGAGTACTGGGCGCTGGAGGAGGCCAAGCTCCAGCGCATGCCGAAGCCCAAGCCGCTGACCACCCGGGTGGCGCTGGTGACGGGCGCGGGCAGCGGGATCGGCAGGGCCATCGCCGAGCGGCTGGTGGCGGAGGGCGCGTGTGTCGTGATCGCGGACCTCAACGCCGAGGGTGCCGAGCGGGTCGCCGCCGAACTCGGCGGTGCCGACAAGGCCGTCGCCGTCGGCGTGGACGTCACCTCCGAGGAACAGATCGCCGAGGCCTTCAAGACGGCGGTGCTGGCCTTCGGCGGTGTCGACCTGGTGGTCAACAACGCGGGCATCTCCATCTCCAAGCCGCTGCTGGAGACCACCGCGAAGGACTGGGACCTCCAGCACGACATCATGGCCCGCGGCTCCTTCCTCGTCTCGCGCGAGGCGGCCGGGGTGATGATCGCCCAGGAACTGGGCGGCGACATCGTCTACATCGCGTCCAAGAACGCGGTCTTCGCCGGCCCCAACAACATCGCCTACTCCGCGGCCAAGGCCGACCAGGCCCATCAAGTACGGCTCCTGGCAGCCGAGTTGGGCGCGCACGGCATCCGGGTCAACGGCGTCAATCCCGACGGGGTGGTGCGCGGCTCGGGCATCTTCGCGGGCGGCTGGGGCGCGCAGCGGGCGGCGACGTACGGCATCGAGGAGGCGAAGCTCGGCGAGTTCTACGCCCAGCGGACCATCCTCAAGCGGGAGGTGCTCCCGGAGCATGTCGCGAACGCCGTGTTCGCGCTGACGGGCGGGGATCTGACGCACACCACGGGACTGCACGTCCCGGTCGACGCCGGCGTCGCCGCCGCGTTCCTGCGATGACGTCGATGAGCACCCCGCACACCTCCTCCGCGCACACCTACTCCGCGCACTCCTTCGCCGCGGTCGACCTCGGCGCGTCCAGCGGGCGCGTCATGGTCGGCCGCGTCGGCCCGGACACCCTCGACCTGACCGAGGCGTACCGCTTCCCGAACCGGCCGGTCCGGGTCCCCGACGGGCTGCGCTGGGACATCCTGGCGCTGTACGCGGGTGTTCTCGACGGGCTGCGCGAGGCCGGGCAGGTCGACTCCGTCGGCATCGACAGCTGGGCGGTGGACTACGGCCTGCTGGACGCGGACGGAGCGCTGCTCGGCAATCCGGTGCATTACCGCGACGCCCGCACGGAGGGCGTCGCGGAGAAGGTGTGGGCGAGTGTGCCCGCCGCCGAGCTGTACGCGGCGACCGGGCTGCAGTACGCGCCCTTCAACACCCTGTACCAACTGACGGCCGCCCGCTCCTCCGCCCAACTCGCCTCCGCGAAGCGCCTGTTGCTCGTCCCGGATCTGCTGTCCTACTGGCTCACGGGCGAGGCGGGCACCGAGCTCACCAACGCCTCCACCACCCAGCTGATCGATCCGCGGACCCGCGACTGGTCGTACGGTCTCGCGGAGCGGCTCGGCATCGACCTCGGGCTGTTCGCGCCGCTGCGCCGGCCCGGAGATCCGGCCGGGACGCTGCTGCCGCACGTGCTGGAGGAGACCGGGAGGACCGGCCCGGTGCCGGTGACGACGGTCGGTTCGCACGACACCGCCTCGGCCGTGGCAGCCGTTCCCGCCACCGGGGAGCGGTTCGCGTACATCTGCACCGGCACCTGGTCCCTGGCCGGCCTGGAGCTGGACGCTCCCGTGCTCACCGAGGCGAGCCAGGACGCCAACTTCACCAACGAGCTGGGCCTGGACGGCACGGTCCGCTATCTGCGCAACATCATGGGGCTGTGGCTGCTCCAGGAGTGCGTACGCGAATGGGGCCACCCCGACCTGGGTGAACTCCTCACGGCCGCCGCCGGGGTGGCGCCGCTGCGCTCCGTCGTGGACGCGGGCGACCCGGCGTTCCTCGCGCCGGGCCGGATGCCGGCGCGGATCGCGGACGCCTGCCGCGAGTCGGGGCAGCCGGTGCCCGAGTCCCGCGCCGAGATCACCCGCTGCATCCTCGACTCCCTCGCGCTCGCGCACCGCCGGGCGATCGCGCGGGCACAGGCCCTGGCCGACCATCCGGTCGACGTCGTGCACATCGTGGGCGGCGGCACCCGCAACGAGCTGCTGTGCCGGCTCACCGCCGACGCCTGCGGGCTGCCGGTCGTGGCGGGCCCGGCGGAGGCCGCCGCGCTCGGCAACGTCCTCGTCCAGGCGCGGGCGCACCGACTGGTCGGCGACCGTGCGCAGATGCGCGCATTGGTGGCCCGCACCCAGCCCCTGCGCCGCTACGAGCCGCGGGGCGACACGGCGGCGTGGCGCGCGGCCGAGGCGAGGCTCGGCGCGCCGTGAAACGCCCCGTGAAGCGCGCGGCCGATCTGGCGGGCGGGGGCTGTCTTCCCTGTCGCACGGCCGGTCCGGCGGGCGCGCGCTGCCTCCCCCGTCGCGCACCCGCCGCGTACCCTGCACCCATCCGATGATCGAGACCAAGGAGCTGCGATGCGTGTCGCACTGTTCCTGACCTGTGTCAACGACACGCTGTATCCGGATACCGGCCGCGCCGTGGTGAAACTGCTGACCAGACTGGGTGTCGACGTCGATTTCCCGATGGGGCAGACCTGTTGCGGGCAGGCGCACTACAACACCGGTTACCGCCATGAGGCAGAGCCGCTCGCCCGGCATTTCTCCGATGTGTTCGGGGAGTACGAGGCGATCGTGACGCCGTCCGGATCGTGCGGGGCGATGGTGCGGGAGCTGTATCCGCGGATGGGTGAGCGGGCCCGCGCGGAGGGGCGCGGCGACACCCTGGCCAGGACTCTGGCGCCGGTCGTGCCGAAGACGTACGAGCTCACCGAATTCCTCGTCGACGTCCTCGGGGTGACGGACGTCGGCGCGTACTACCCGCACACCGTGACCTATCACCCCACCTGTCACGGCCTGCGCAGCCTGGGCCTCGGCGACCGGCCGCGCCGACTGCTCCAGGCCGTCAGGGGACTTGAGCTGCGGGAGCTGCCCGGCGCCGAGGAGTGTTGCGGCTTCGGCGGCACCTTCGCCGTGAAGAACCCCGACGTCTCCTCGGCGATGGGCGCCGACAAGGTGCGCAACGCCGAGTCGACGGGCGCCGAGGTGCTGTGTGCCGCGGACAACTCGTGTCTGATGCACATCGGCGGCACGATGGGCCGCCTCAGGACGGACATGCGGCCGGTGCACATCGCGGAGATCCTGGCGAGCACGGTAGCGAGTCCGGCAGCGAGTAAGGAAGCGGGTACGGAAGAGGAGCCGCGCGCATGAGCGGAACGTTCGTCGGTATGCCGGCCTTCCCGAAGGCCGCGCACAAGGCCGTGCACAACGCCACCCTGCGCGCCAATCTGCGCCACGCCACCCACACCATCCGCGCCAAGCGCGCCAAGGCCGTGGCCGAGGTCTCCGACTGGGCGGAGCTGCGCGAGGCGGGCAAGCGGATCAAGGACCACACGCTCCGTCATCTCGACCGCTATCTGGTGCGGTTGGAGGAGTCGGTGACGGCGGCCGGTGGCGTCGTGCACTGGGCCGCCGATGCCGAGGAGGCCAACCGGATCGTCACGGCCCTGGTCAAGATGACCGGCGAGAGCGAGGTCGTCAAGGTCAAGTCGATGGCCACCCAGGAGATCGGGCTCAACGAGGCCCTGGAGGCCGCGGGCATCCACGCGTACGAGACCGATCTCGCCGAACTCATCGTGCAGTTGGGCAAGGACCGGCCGTCGCACATCCTCGTCCCGGCGATCCACCGCAACCGCGGCGAGATCCGTGACATCTTCGTCCGCGAGATGGGCGAGTGGGGCCGCCCGGCGCCCGAGGGGCTCACCGACTCGCCCGCCGAGCTGGCCGAGGCGGCGCGTCTGCATCTGCGCGAGAAGTTCCTGCGCGCCAAGGTCGGCATCTCCGGCGCCAACTTCATGGTCGCCGAGACGGGCACCCTCGTGGTCGTCGAGTCCGAGGGCAACGGCCGGATGTGCCTGACGCTCCCCGAGACCCTGATCTCGGTCGTCGGCATCGAGAAGATCGTGCCGAGCTGGCGGGACCTGGAGGTGTTCCTGCAGACCCTGCCCCGCTCCTCGACGGCCGAGCGCATGAACCCGTACACCTCGATGTGGACGGGCACCACCGACGGGGACGGCCCCCAGACCTTCCATCTGGTCCTTCTGGACAACGGCCGCACCGACACGCTCGCCGACGAGGTCGGCCGCCAGGCGCTGCGCTGCATCCGCTGCTCGGCGTGTCTCAACGTGTGCCCGGTGTACGAGCGGGCGGGCGGCCACGCCTACGGCTCGGTCTACCCGGGCCCGATCGGCGCCATCCTCAGTCCGCAGCTCCGGGGCACCGCGAGCGAGATCGACGCCTCCCTGCCGTACGCCTCCTCGCTGTGCGGCGCCTGCTACGAGGTCTGCCCGGTCGCGATCGACATCCCGGAGGTCCTCGTCCATCTGCGGGAACGGATCGCCGAAGGAGGCCGGGCGACGCGCGACGGCAACACGGTCGTACTCAAGCCGGCCAAGGGGCACGCCGCCGAGCGGGCGGCGATGCGCGCGGCACGATGGGCGTTCAGCCACCCCGGCGCGCTGCGCACCGGGCAGCGGCTCGCGTCCCGGACCCGCCGCTTCCACCCGCGGACCCTGCCGGGCCCCGGCCGGGCGTGGAGCGAGACCCGCGATCTGCCCGCGGTCCCGGCGGAGTCGTTCCGCGACTGGTGGCAGCGCACGCGGGGCGGAAAGGACACGACGAAGTGAGCAGCAGGGATCTGATCCTCGGCCGGGTGCGGCGGGCCCTCGCGGACGTCCCCCGGGACGACACTCCCCCCGTGCCTGAACGACCTGGGAGGGACCCCCAGTACGAGCAGGCCGTCGACCGGAGTTATCTGCGCGAACACGGTGCGCGCAGTGCCGCGGAGACCGTGGACCTGCTCGCGGAGAACCTGGCGGACTACCGGGCGATCGTGCACCGCACCACCGGCGAGGAGCTCCCGTACCTCATCATGCGGCTGCTGGCCGAACGCGGGCCGCAGTACGTGCTCGTGCCGCCGGGGCTCCCGCCGGAGTGGATGTCGGCGGCGGATCCCACCCGGGTCCACGACCGTGCCGTGAGCACGCCCGGCGAGCTCGACAAGGTGGCGAGCGTGGTGACCGGCTGCGCCCTCGCCATCGCCGAGACCGGGACGATCGTCCTCGACGGCGGCCCGGACCAGGGCCGCCGCCGGATCACCCTCATCCCGGACCACCACATCTGCGTCGTCCGGGTTCCCGGCCAGGTGGTGGCCTCCGTACCGCAGGCCATGGAACGCCTCGATCCGACACGCCCGCTGACCTGGATCTCCGGCCCGTCCGCCACCAGTGACATCGAGCTGGACCGGGTGGAGGGGGTGCACGGTCCGCGCACCCTGGAGGTGGTGCTGGTGAGCGGCGAATGACGGGCGCGGTCGGCGTGCGGGCATGATCCGGCTTCCTCGGCGTCCTCACCCCGGCCAAGCTGCACGAGGCCCTGCGGCGATCGGTGGACGCGGATGCCCGGGGTGTGCGCGCGGCCAGTTCGACTTCGACTCGGTCGCGGACGCCTGGGCTTCCCCCGGCGGCGGACACCCGATCCCCCGGTACGCGCGGCGCCCGGTGCACGCGGGGACGCCGGAGCTCCGGGCCGATCAGGAGTACACGATCGGACAGCCACGGCGCAGCACATGCTGGGCGGCACGCAGGAACAACGCCACGTAGAACGCCACGTCGAGGTCTTCGGCCCACGGTCCCGGGCGGGCGGCGGCCGTGTCCTTCGCCGGCCCGTCCAGGAACCACGTGGTCAGATCCAGGTTGTCGGACGTCGCCGGTATCTCGGGCGGCAGGTCGAGGATCCGCGCCAGCCGCTCCGCGATCGCGAGCACCTGCGGAGCGCCGGCCACCATCGTCGAGTCCGTGTAGCCGGATTCGACGGGCAGCCAGATCTCGTCGTCCAGCGATATCGGCACGAGCGCCGACCAGCCACACAGCGTCTCGGTCTCCTCCCGTGACAGATGGACCCGGCACAGCTCGGTGAAGCCGTCCATCGGAGGGACCAGCTTCTCCTCGAACGCCATCCCGGAGCCCCGGACGAAGGGCGTCTCCTCGGGCAGGGACGCGTACGGCGGCAGGCCGCGCCGCAGCAACTCGCCGTTCAGCGCGGACGCGAGCTCGCCGTATCCGATCTCGTCCTCGTCCTCGCCCAACTCCTCGTCGTCCTCGCCGAACCATTCCCGCGCACCGATACTGACCAGATAGACACCCATGCCCGCAACCTACGGCGTGGCACTGACAATCCCGGCCCGCCGGACCAGCCCTCACTTCAGCCCGGCCGTTCCGCAGGGCCTTCTTCGCCTGGGTGGTGCCGAGGCCCTTGGGATCGACGGCGGGGGACGTCGATCCCGTACATCTTCGGGTAGACGCCGCAGATCAACTCGTTGCGCGCGAGGCAGACCGGGTGTTCCGGTCAGCGCACTCGTCCGCGCGGCTTCAGCCGCAGCAGCGGGGGCAGTTCCGGTACCGGACCTCTTCATTACCCCCTTCACCGTCGGGCATCGCCCGCATCTGCCTCTCATAGTGTTTGGGGGAGGCTCTCCATTCGGGCCGAGTTCGAAGGCCGGGTGAAATGGCGGGCGGCGGCTGGGACAAGAACCACCAGAGTGGCCGGTAGCGCGTAGGCGAGACGGAAGTGGCCGGTGGAGCCGAGCAGTCCGCTCAGGGCACCGCCGGTGACGACGCCGACGTAGTTGAAGAGGTTCAGGCGTGCCAGGACCGCCTCCGAGGCCGTGGGACTCAGCCGAGCGGCGGAAGCCAGACACAGCGGGGCCAGGACGGACGCCCCCAGGCCCACCGCCCCGGCCGCGAGAACGGCGAACGGCCAGCTCGGCGCAGCGGCCAGAGCCGCCAGGGCGCCCGCGGCCAGCAGGGCCGCGGTGCGGACGACGGCGACCGCTCCGAGCTTCTGTACGAGCCGATCGGCAGCGGCTCGGCCGATGACCGTGCCGGCCTGGTAGGCCGCGTACGCCAGCGGCGCGACCGCGAGGGAGGCGGTGAGAGTCTGCCGGAGATAGACAGCCGACCAGGCCGAAACGGTGGATTCAACCACGTAGACGACCAGGAGAACCAGGCCGAACGGAATGAGCAGGACCCACAGACGGCGCCCGAGCGACGGCTGCGCGACGGCGTCCGAGGGCGGCGCAGGGGCGGGGAGGGCGTGTGTGTGCATACAGGAGACGAGTAGCAGGACGATGCCTGCTTGCAGCGTCAGGTCGCCGGCCACGGGCCACTCCAACCGGGCCGCCCCGGCGGTGAGCAGTGCCGCGAGCACACCGCCCACGCTCCATGCCGTGTAGAAGGAGCCGAAAACACTGCGGCCGTAGGCGCGTTCGATCTCAGCCGCCCGGGTGTTGACGCCGATGTCGAGGGCACCGACAGCGAGTCCGAAGAGGGCATACGCGCAGATGACGGCGGCCTGGCCAGGAGCCCAGCCGATCAGGACCAGCGCGGCAGCCGCCGCGAGCATGGCCCCGCGCGTCGTGGCGATGGGACCGGCTCGGCGGATCGCGGCCAGCCCCAGGAAGCTGCCGCCCCCTGCCATCAGGGCCACCGCGACCATCAACGCGGTCGTCAGGAGCGGAGCCAGTCCCAGGCGCTCGGTGACGGCAGGAACGGTCGTGTACACGGCTGCGACGGAGGCGCCCTGAGCGGCGAACGCGATGGTGGCGACCCTTCGGGCGCCGACCTTTGAGACCGGGCGCCCGTACCCAGCCCGGGATGATGCATTAAAGGACATGATGCTGTCGCGCCTTCATTTCCTGTGTGCGTGGGGACGGCCGGCCAGTCGATGCGGGCAGATTGCGGAAACCGTAGCCAGGGGCGGAACGCGAGCGCAGGACGCCAGGGGCCGTACAGGGGACTTCGGAGGCCAGCGACGCGACCGGTGCTGTCCGGCCGCATACAGTGGTCGCCCAGGAGAAGGTGAGTGCGATGTCCCTTGCCCCCGACCCCGCGAACTCTCCGGGGACCAGCCGCAGCACATCGGCGACGATCCAACCGAACATCCTCAGCTATCTCGTCACGGTCACCGACGAGCGCGGCAACGATCTGCGACCCCTGCTTGAGCAGGTCGGGCTGGACGAGACGGTCATGCGCTCCGCCGCACTGAGGGTGTCGTACCGGCAGGGCAGCGCGGTAATACGTCGTGCGCTGGAGCTCACCGGGGACGAGCACCTGGGGCTGAAGGTCGGAGCGGCACAGCACCTGACCGCCTGGGGCCTGCTCGGCTTCGCCCTGATGGCCGACGACACTCTGCGGCACGCTATCGAGACGGGAGTGAAATACCAGAACCTGTCCGGGGCGATGGTGGTGTGGTCGGCCGGCATCGGTGAGGAGGACGGAGCCTTCGTGCTGCGCGCCGACCTCCCCGATCCGGCCACGGACCCGGCGGTCGCCGTCTTCCTGATCGAGGAAGGACTCGCCTCCGTGGTCACCCTGTCCCGGCTGGCCGTCGGCTCGGCGTTCGCGCCCAGAGTGGTGGAGTTCGCCTTTCCTCCACCACGCCGAAGCCAGCCGTACGGTGCCGTGTTCGGCTGCCCGGTCCGCTTCGGCGCCCCGGCCAACCGCATGGTCATCGACCCGGCCTGGGCCCGTGCCCGGATGCCCGGCCGGGATCCGGTGACCTACGCGTCGACTCTGGAGCTGCTCGACGCGCAGCTGGCCTCACGCCGCGTCCAGCAGGATCTGCTGGAGGTTCTGGAGATCTCCGTCGCCCAGAGCCTCCCGGCGATCCCCTCGTTCGCCGAGCAGGCACGGCGACACGCGACGAGCGAGCGGACGCTCCGCCGCCGGCTGGCCGACTGCGACACGACGTACGAGGCTCTCGTCGAGGGAGTACGCCGCGAACGCGTCGAACAGCTGCTGCTCCGCCCGGAACTGACGCTGCGCGACATCGCCCGCCGGGCGGGATTCTCCGACGAACGCGCGCTGCGCCGCGCGGTACGCCGCTGGCACGGCACCTCCCCCGTCCACCTGCGCGAGCGGATGCGTGCAGACCGCTTCTGAGGCCGAGGTCAGCGGGTGCGAATCCAGACCGTCTTCTCCCGGGTCCACTGTTCGAAGGCGTTGGTGGACTTCTCCACGCCACCGAATCCGGACTGCTTCCAGCCGCCGAAGGGGGTGGTGATGTCGCCCTCGCTGTAGGCGTTCACGGAGATCACACCGGCCTCGATGCCGCGTGCCAGCCGGCATGCGCTGTCGAGGTCGCGGGTCCATACGGACGCGGCGAGCCCGTACTCGGTGGCGTTGGCCATACGTACCGCCTGGTCCTCCGTGGTGAAGGTCTGGACGGTGACGACCGGGCCGAACAACTCCTTGGTGAGGACGTCGCTGCCGGCGGGGACGCGGGTGATCACCGTGGGCGGGTAGTAGGCGCCGCGCGGAGGCAGACCGTGGGGCAGTCCCCCGGTGTGGATCTGGGCGCCGCCGGCCCGGGCGGCCTCCACGGCTGCCACGACCCGGTCGAAGGCAGCGCGGTTGACAAGCGGCCCCAGCTGCGTGCGCGGGTCGGCCGGATCGCCGATCACGAGTCGCCGCGCCGCCGCCATGAACCGGTCCAGGACCTCATCGGCGATGCTCTGGTGGACCAGCACGCGAGAGCCGGCGGTGCAGTTCTGCCCCATCGTCAGGAACGCGGCCTCGATCATGTCGCCGATGAGCTCGTCCCCGTAGGCGAGCGCGTCGGCCATCAGCACCTGGGGACTCTTGCCGCCCATCTCCAGTGAGACGCGCTTGAAGTTGCTGTCGGCCGCGTCCTTGAGGATGCGGCGGCCGGTCGCGGTGGACCCGGTGAAGGAGAGCGCCCCCACGAGGGGGTCACGGGCGAGGGCCGCCCCGGCTTCGAAACCGTACCCGGGCAGCACGGTGAGTACCCCGTCCGGCAGACCGGCCTCGGCAGCGAGCCTGGCCAGGTGCAGGGCCGAGCGCGGAGTCGCCTCGGCGGGCTTGACCAACAGACAGTTGCCGGCGGCCAAGGCGGGCCCGACCTTCCACGCGGTCATGGCCAGCGGGTAGTTCCACGGCAGGACCGCTGCCACCACCCCGACCGGCTCGCGGCTCATGAGCCCCAGGCCGTCGGGCCCGCTCGGCGCGACCCGTCCGAAGACCTTGTCGGCCGCCTCGGCGAACCAGCGGATCGACTCGATCGCGCCCGGTACGTCGCCCGTACGGCACTCGGTGATCGGCTTGCCCGCGTCCTCGCTGTCCAGCCGGGCCAGGATCTCGGCGTCGCGTTCCATCAGGTCGGCCATCCGCAGCAATACCCCGGCGCGTTCCCGGACTCGCAGCCGCGACCACACCCCGGCGTCGAAGACCTGCCGGGCCCGCTCGGCGGCCTTGACGACGTCGTCGGCGCTCGCGGCGGGCAGAGTGGTGATCGGCTCCCCGGTGGCGGGGTTGACGACCTGCAGCGTCTCGTATGTGGTCATGCTTTCTCCACCAACTCCCAGCGTCCGTCGGTCCGGCGGGCCAGTCCGCGTTGCCTGAGTTCGTCGAGATAGCGGGCCATGCCGCGGTCTCCGCGCCTGCGGAACAGCGGGAGGATCCTGGGAAGCAGGTTCGGTACGAGCATCGCGAGCCGCACGAGGCGGGACTCGCCGGGCCGCGGGTACGCCTCCAGGCGGGGCTTGTCGAGCAGGCTCACCACGGCCGCGACGACGTCGGCGGGCTGCTGGGGCCGGTCCTGGAACTGCATGGAATTGCCGCCGTCCACGGCCTCCTGGCGCAGCATCCGGGTGTCGGTTGCAGACGGAAGCACCGACCCGGCCAGAATCCCCTTACTCCGCAGGTCGAGGCCGATCGCGAGCATCGCGCCGCGCAGCCCGAACTTCGAGGCCGTATAGATCGGGGTCTCGCCCAGCGGGAAGATCCCGCCGAGGGAGACGGTGGTGACCACCCGGGCATCCCGGGAGGCCTTCAGCAAGGGGATCGCGATCCTGGTCGCGACCAGCGGGGAGGTCAGGTTGAGGGTGATCTCCCGCTCGATGCTCTCGACGCTGCGCAGGTCGAAACGTTCCGCGCTGGTCATGCCCACGTTGTTGACGAGCACGTCGAGGCGGCCGTAGGAGTCGGCGACCAGCTCGAACAGCCGCTCCACCTGGACGCGGTCCATCAGGTCGCAGCCAACGCCCCTGTGCCCGGCGCCCGGAAGCTCAGCGGCGACCTTACCGGCACGAATCTCGTCGATGTCGACGACCACGCAGCGGGCACCGCCTTCGGCGAAGCGGCGGCACAGGGCACTGCCGATGCCGCCCGCACCGCCGGTCACCAGCATGACCTTGTCGGAGAAGTCGAACCCGCTCACGCCGCCGCCTCCGCGCGCCGCAGGGACCGTACCGGCGGCGGCTGGCCCTCGGTGCGCCAGCCCATCCCGCCCGCGACCTTGCCCAGGTACTTCACGAAAGCCCCGCTGTCGACATAGCCGGTGTGGCGGGGCGAGTCGACGAACTTGATGCCGCCGGACAGGTCCGGACGGTCATCGCGGATCATGCGGGCGAACCGCTCCGCGTTCGGCAGCCGGTGCCGGGCATCGCGGAGGTACCCGGCGATCAGCTGTGCCTGGGTGTCGAAGAGCTGGTACGCGCCGGAGTTGGTCTCGACGAAGCCGATGCCGAACAGGCCCTGGTGCTCGCGGGAGAACGACGACAGGTACAGGTCCGGGTGCTGCTCGTCGCCGAAGTACTTCTGTGCGACCGGCACTTTGTGGACGTAGCCCGTGGCCAGCAGGATGAGATCGAAGTCGTCGCTCGTGCCGTCGGTGAAGTGCACGGTCCTGCCCGCCGTGCGGGCGATCCCGGGCCTGGCGGTGATATCGCCGTGCTGGAGGTGGTGGATCAGCATCGAGTTGATGGCCGGGTGGGTCTCGAACAGCTTGTGGTCCGGCTTCTGCAGGCCGAGGCGCGTCGGGTCACCGTTGATGATCCGCAGGAGGGCACCGAAGACCCGCTGCTCCAGCCACATCGGCAGCTTCGGGCCGCCGGCGGCGATCGTGTCCACGGGTCGGCCGAACAGGTGCTTGGGGATGAACCAGTAACCGCGCCGCATGCTGATCACCGCGTGGTCCGCGGCCCGGGCCGCATCGCACGCGATGTCGCACCCGGAGTTCCCCGCCCCCACGACCAGGACCCGCTTGCCCCGCAGCTCCTCCGCGCTGCGATAGCCGGCGGTGTGCCGGACCTCTCCGCTGAACTCCCCAGGCAGTTCGGGGATGTTGGGGTGCCACTGCGAGCCCGTACACACCACGACCTGCCCGTGCACGCTTTCCCGGCCGTCGGACCGGGTGACCGTCCAGGTGCCGTCCGCGTTCTTCTCGACACTTTCTGCCTCGACGCCGAACTCGATGCGCTCCGTCAGCCCGTACGCGTCGGCGAAGGACGTCAGATACGACAGGATCTGCCGGTGCGGCGGGTAGTCCGCGAAGTGGTCGGGCATCGGGAAACCGCCGAACCCCGACAGGGTCCTGCTGGAGATGAAGTGGGCCGATTCGTACATCGGGCTGCCGGGATTGTCGATGTCCCAGATACCGCCGGGGCCGGTGTTCCGCTCAAGGTGCGTGTACGGCAGATTCCGCTCCGCCAGAGCCCTCGCGACCGCCAGCCCGGCAGGCCCCGCCCCGATCACACACGTCTCCAACTGGCTTTCCTTCACGGGCCTGCCTCCTCGTTCATCCCGCTTCACGGAGCGGGTCTTGGAGGAAAACGTATTCACCCGCCGTTCATCGTGAACTGACCCGCACGGCCAAGGACCGGACCTCAGCGGCCACGCCGCCACGACATCCGTATCGACGTCCGACTTGTTCGAGCGACTTATTCTGTTCTAAAGCGGAGCCTGGCTTGCCGACAAACCGCTTCCGAGACCCCTCGCTGCAGCCATAGCCTCCCCATGGCGGTCCGCCCAAGGGGTGAGTACGGCAGCAGCGGCGCGCCGGGGCATTGGGGGATTCCCACAAAAGCCCCCTCGTCACGGACTTCTCCTTCCCTTCGTCGCCCAGGTACTCGGGGGCGCCTTGCCCCAGCACAATTCACCGAAGTCAGCATCGGCCTGGCCTACACGCGAGCGGCAGCTCCGGGGCGGACGCTCCAACAGCTGCGACACAAGCGCAATGGCACTGACACTCCGTCAGGAAAGTCAGCCTTGGGTCAGCATTGGGCTGACTAAACCCGCCTACATATGGCCAGACATGAGAACGCAGCGTTGTCCGTCGATGGACTTCGCAGGAGCGATCGACCCCTCGGGAAAACGAGGCGTCGAGCGAGGACAGACGCGTCCGGCGAGAGGCCTGTACTAGAGCTGGAACCCCAGGTCAGCGCACCCTGCCGCGCGGTTTCAGCGGGCCAGGCGGGAGGTCGGGAGCGGTCAACGGTGCGCCGTCGTAACCCACCACCTCACCGAATCGGGAGCCCTTCATCCAGTCCGAACGGGCCTGGGCGATGTCCTCGTTGGACCGCCCGATGAAGTTCCACCACATGATCAGCTCCTCCTCGAACGGCTCACCGCCCAGGAGCATGAGGCCGGCGTCCGACGCGGCGCGCAGCGGGAGTTCGGTACGGCCGCAGCCGAGGTAGAGCATGGAACCGGGGATCATCGGCACGCCGTCGACATGGGCCTCGCCGGACATGGCGAGGACGGCGTACTCGAAGTCGGGCTCCAGCGGCAGACGTACGTCCGCGCCGCTCGCGAGGGCCAGGTCGGCGCCGACGATCGGCGTGTACGTCGTGCCGGGCGAGGCCGTGCCGTCGAGCGTGCCCAGCAGGAGCGTGGCCCGCAGGCCGGGGGCGGTGACGACGGGCAGTTCGGCGTGGTGCTCGAAGTGCGGGTCGCTGTGCCGGTGGCTGTCGGGCAGGGCGACCCAGAGCTGCGCGCCGTGCAGCAGGCGGGAGTGCGAGCGGGGGCTCTCCTCGGAGTGGCTGATGGCGCGGCCCGAGGTCATGAGGCCGAGTTCGCGCGGGCGGATCGTCTGGAGGCTGCCCGTGGAGTCGCGGTGCAGCACCTCGCCCTCGTGCAGCCAGCTGACGGTCTGCAGGCCCATGTGGGGGTGCGGCGGGACCTGCATGCCGGGCTCGTCGGCGATGTCGTCGGGCCCGTAGTGATCGACGAAGCACCACGCGCCGACCATGCGCCGGCCCAGGTTCGGCAGCAGACGGCGGACTTCGGTGGACTCGCCGAGCTTGACCCGGCGGGGGCTGAGGAGTTCACGCACCGGCTCGGCCACCACGAACCCGCGGCCACCGCAGGGGGCGGGAACCGCCTCCCGATCAAGATTGCTCATGGCGCACAACCTAGCCCCGTCGGGGAGCTCTCGTCAGGCCATCGATCCGCCCATTGAGGGGCACTTGGCTCAGAACCGGCGCGGCGACCGGAGCCCGGGGCCCAGGTCCGTACGTCATGGACGGACCATTCGAGGGAAATAGTAGCCATGGACATAATAGCCATGTACTGTTTTTTGCATGAGTTCAGTGAAGTCGGTATCCGAGAACGCGACGCCCGGTTTCCTCGTCTGGCGCCTGTCGATGAAATGGCGCGTCGCGGTCGACCGGGCGGTGGGCCCCCTGGGCCTGACGCACGCCCAGTACTCGCTGATGGCGTCGCTGTACAGCATGAACCGGGACGGGCATCGCCCCAGTCAGCGCGGGCTCGCCGACCACACCGGACTCGAACCGCTCTACGTCTCGAAGCTGGCCCGCTCCCTGGAGGCGGCCGGCCTTCTCGACCGCACCCGGGATCCGGCGGACCCCCGCGCGGTGCGGTTGTCCCTCACCGAGGAGGGGCGCGAGATCACCCGCCGAGCGATCACCGTGGTGCAGGGCCTGCTGGAGCGGCTTCTCGAACCGCTGGGAGGTCTCGGCGGCGAAGGCACCCGAGCGTTCAGCCGCGAGCTGGCCGCCCTGCTCGACGTACCGCTCGATCCGCCCACCGGAGCCGGACCGCATTCCGACGAGCTGTCACTCCGTTCCGACGAGGTTTCACCCGAGGAGCAGTCATGACCACCTCTCTTCCCACCGCCAACGGCCAGGTCATCGGCCTGGCGCACTACGCGAGCCGCGCCGCCCTGGAGCGGGTGCTGGCCCGCAGCGGCACCACCTTCAACCAGTCCGTGGCCCTGCGGGCCGTCTCCGACAACGGCGGGACCGTCGAGCGCGGCTGGCTCGTGGGCCGGCTGACCGGCACCCTGAAGATCGAGGAGCCGGTGGCCCGTCGGACCGTCGAGGAGATGACGGCCCTGAAGCTTCTGGAGGAGCCGACGGCCGAACGGGTGTCCCTCACGGACGGCGGCCGGGAACTGTTCGAGTCGATCCGCACCGCCGGCAGCGAGATCGCCGCCCGGCTGTACGCCGGGATTCCGGCCGAGGACCTGGCGGCCGCCGGACGCGTGCTGACCCTCGTCACGGAGCGGGCCAACGCGGAACTGGCCAAGGCGTAGCCGCACCCCTGGCACCCCTGGCACCCCTGGCACCCCTGGCACCCCTGGCACCCCTGGCACCCCTGGCACCCCTGGCAGATCGTGGAATATTCAACCAATCGGCGCGGTTGTGGCCCTCGAAGGAGGTCAGCGGTGGAAATGACGTACTACGACCACGGGACGGCCGCGGAACGCTGGGAGCGAGGTCAGCTGTTCTTCGAGGCCAAGGACTACGCCGCGGCGGCACGGGTGCTGGGCGGACTGGTCGAGGAGATGCCGGAGCAGACCGGACCCCGGCTGCTGCTGGCACGCTCCTACTACCACTCGGCCCAACTGCGCCGCGCCGAAGCCGAGTTGCGCGCGCTCGTGGAGCTCGACCCGGTCGAGTCCTACGCCCGGCTGATGCTGGGACGCACGCTGCAGCGCCAGGGGCGGCACGACGAGGCGGCGTCGCACCTGCGGATCGCGTCCGCGCTCGCGGGCGACTTCGAACAGGCCTGATCCGATCCGGGGCTCGGGTGATCCCGGGCCCCGGATCCCGGCCTTGGAGAGACCCGGGTCCCGGGCCCCTGCGGAGAAGGCCGGTCACCTCGGTGACCGGCCTTCTCGTATGTCCGGCCGCCGCCCGGCGACCACGACGGAGGGCGGGTCTAGAACGGCGTCGCCGCGTGCAGGATCAGGAACATGGTGACCGCCGAGTTGGCCGAGGACATCGCGGAGACGAGAGTCCCGACGGCGGCGCCCCAGGCCGCCAGCCCCACCGCCGTGAACACGGACGGCAGGCTGCGGGCCGCCGGCGCGGGCGCCAGCAGGGCGGCGACGCGGCGCGGCACCGGGCCGACGGCCGCGAACCCGGCGAGCGCCGGCTCCGGGCCGCGTCCGCCGGACAGCAGCGCGGCCTTCCCGATCGCCCGCGCCACCACTCTGCGGCTGCCGACCACCCGGGCCGCCTCCTCATCGGCCCAGCGCTCGGCCGTGTAGACGACAGCCGTCCGCAGTGGTCCGAGGAAGGGATTGGCGGACGCCGCGAGCCGCACGACCAGCAGGTGGCGGTGGTGCCGGGACGCGAGATGGGCGCGCTCATGGGCGAACAGGGCGCGGCGCTCGTGAGAGTCGAGCCCGGCGAGCAGGGACGCGGTGACGACCACCCGGTCCCGGCGGCCTCCGGGCAGCGCGTAGGCGTAGCGCGCGGCGTCGGGGAGTACGACCACGGAGGTGACGGGGAGTCCGGCGAGCGCCCGGCGGGCTCGGCGGGCGACCCGGCGGTGGTGCCACAGGGTGCGCAGGCAGAGCGCGGTCACCAGGATCAGGGCCGGGATCGCCGCCTTGCCCGCGATCTCGTCCTGCGGCACGGCCGCGCGCACCTCGGGGTCCGACCATGCGTCCGGCAGCGGGTTGCCGGGCAGTTGGGCGGTTCCGACCACCATCAGAAGGGTGAGGCTGAGCGTGCTGCACAGGGCCATCACGGTGGCGACGGCCGTGAGCAGCCGTGTGGCCGTCCGCGGGTGCAGACGCAGTTCGGCGAGGCGGGCGACGGGCCAGGCGCTGAGCGGCAGGAAGAGCGGCAGGAAGACGAAGACCCCCAGGAGGCGTCAGTCTTCCGTACGACCGGCCGACCCGGCCGGCGCTCCCGGCACTCCCGGCGCTCCCGGCTCATCACCCGCCCAGGTCGTGCCGCCGGTGCCCGCGCCGCCCGTGCGCGTGCCGCCCGTGCCCGCGTCGTCGTGTGCAGCCGTCGGCTCAGCCGGGTGTGCCGCCTCCAGCAGTGCGCGCAGCACCTGTTCGTCGTCCGGCGACAGCGCGGTGACGAAGCTGGCGAGCACGGCCTCACGGTCCCCTTCGCCGTCGAGGAGCCGACGCATCTTGAGCGCGGCGAGGCCCGCGACATCGGCGGTGGGCGTCCAGGCGAAGGACCGTCCCCGCCGTTCGCGGGCCACCGCGTCCTTCGCGAGCAGCCGGGTCAAGATGGTGACCACGGTGGTGTAGGCGAGGTCGCCGCCGAGGCGTTCCTGCACCCAGGCGGCGGTCACCGGGACGGCGCTTTCACGCAGGGCGGCGAGCACCTGGACCTCCAACTCGCCCTGTCCGCGGCGTCGGGAGCGCTGCGGCCGATCCTCGCGGTCGCGGTGCGCCATGTCCTTCTCCCTCCGGCTGTCGCGTGTCGGATCACGCTACCCGGCCGCCGCGGACGCGCCCGCCCTCCGGTGAGCAATCTCGCCGAGGAGCACATCGACGGCGACGAACACGGCGAGCGGGATGCCGAGCAGCGGTACGAAGTAGCCGAGGACGGCGACGGTCGCGAGCGCCGGGACCAGGATCTGCGGCGGGACGTGCTGCCAGGCGCCGCGCGGGATCGGCCGGCCGAACGCGGAGGCGCGGCCGCGCAGCCACCACATGCGGTAGCCCCACACGATGAGCAGGATCAGCGAGAGCGCGAGCGCCATCAGGGCGATCTGGTTGACCAGGCCGAAGAGCGTTCCGGTGTGGGCGTCGATGCCCCAGCGGGTCAGTTTGGCGAGCAACGGGTAGTCGGCGAAGCGGAGTTCGTCGACAACCTCGCCGCTCGCCGGGTCCACGGCCACCGCGTCCTGCTTCTCGGGCCAGCTGCGCTGGATCTGCTTCACCACGTACGCCGAGGAGGCGTCGGCGGGCGGGACGACCTCGACGGGGTCGCCCAGGCCCTTGGCACGGGCAACCGCGAGGATCGTGTCGAGGTCCCGCGGGGCGGCGGCGTCCTCGCCGGTGCCGGTTCCCGAACCGTTGTGGCTTCCGTGGTCGCCACCGGTCGCCGCCGAGAGCGAGGGGGTGGCCTGGTGGAGCGAGGTCCGCAGGGTGTCGATGTTGGCCCCGGCGTACGTCGACCAGGTCAGGCCCGTCGCGGAGAGGAAGACGAATCCGACGGCCGCCCAGACGCCGACCGTGCCGTGCAGTCCGAGGGTGCGGCGGCGCCCGCTGGTCCCGCGCACCTTGCGCTGTGCCCTGCGGCGGCCGAACCACAGTGCGAGGCCGCCGCCCGCGATCACCCACAGCCAGCTCGCGGCGAGTTCGCTGTAGAGCCGGCCGCTCTCGCCGAGGTGGAGATTGCCGTGCAGCCCGTCGAGCCAGGTGCGCAGCGGCAGCGCCCCGGTGGAGCCGTACTGCTCCAGCGAGCCGCGTACCTTCGCGGTGTACGGGTCGACGAACACCGCGAGGGTGTGGTCGGGGTCGACACCCGGGACGCCGGAGAGCAGGACGCGCGTCGTGGCGTCCGCTTCCGGGGAGGGCCGGACGGCCGAGACCGTTCCCTCGGGGTGGGCCGTGCGGGCGGCCGCGACCTGCTCCGACAGCGGCAGCTTGTGGTCACCGGCGGGAACGGTCAGCTCGTGCGCGTACAGGATCTCCTCGGCCTGGAACGAGGCGGCGTACAGCAGGCCGGTCGTGGCAGCCACCAGCAGGAACGGGGCGACGAGCACGCCCGCGTAGAAGTGCAGACGCAGAATCAGCGGGCGCAGGACGGACCGGACACTCCGGGTCGGTGCGGGGGCGACGGATTGCGGGGACGCGTCCGTCGTCGGGGAGGGAGCGGTGGGCATCGGCGGTGTTCTCCGGTCGGGCAGGGGACGGAAAGGAGCCGTGGGCCGGGGAGTTGGGCTCCCTTCGCCGGTGGCGGTCCAGTAGTCGGGGCGCGGGGGCGGCGAGTTCCCGGGCGCCGATGTGGCCTGCGTCACATCGGGAATTCGCGGGACTCGCCCGGCGCCGCCTCGATCGGCTCGGTCCGGCTTGGCATCCTGGCGCGATGGCATCCGAACGTGACCCCAGCGCCTCCCGCGGCACCCTGAGCGACCTGGTCGAGGAACTCCTCGGCCACGAGGGTCCGTTGCCGATCGTCGCGGCCGGCGACCCCGTACTGCGCCGGGGGGCCGAGCCGTTCGACGGACAGCTGGACGCCGGGCTGCTGTCCCGGTTCGTGGCCGCCCTGCGCGCCACGATGCACGCGGCGCCGGGCGTCGGGCTCGCCGCGCCGCAGGTCGGCGTGCCGCTGCGGCTCGCCGTCATCGAGGACCCGGCGCCGGTCTCGGAGGAGGTACGCCGGGTACGAGGTCGCGTGCCGCAGCCGTTCCGGGTGCTGGTCAATCCGTCCTACGAGGGGATCGGTCCGGGGCGGGCGGCGTTCTTCGAGGGCTGCCTGAGCGTTCCGGGCTGGCAGGCCGTGGTGGCCCGGCACACCGAAGTACGGCTGACCGGGCTGGACGAGCACGGACGACCGGTCGACGAGGTGTTCAGCGGCTGGCCCGCACGCATCGTCCAGCACGAGACGGACCACTTGGACGGCACGCTCTACCTCGACCGCGCGGAACTGCGCTCACTGTCCTCGAACCGGGCGACAGCGGAACTCTGGACCCAGCCCACGCCGGAGCGGGCGGCCGAGGCCTTGGGCTTCACCCTGCCGGACTGAAGCGCCGGGCGGACACCACGGCCCACCTGGCGGGCGCGACAGGACCGTCCGGCGGAGGCCACCGGGGCGCCCGGCCGGTAGACCTGAGGCCCTCCGGTGCCGGGCTCGCCGGCTTCAGGTCGCTGCTCGACGTGAGCCGGCTCGTTATGTGCCGGTTTGATGTTCCGTCACGGCCCTGCCTGTGCGCCGCGAGATCCGGCAGGTTCCGCCCGATGGGCCTCCATCGAGGAGGCCGACGGCGGCCGTGTCCCTCTCAAGGCTTACTCGCATGCAGTTGCTCCGGCCCCTGTCATCGTGTTGTCGGCAACAGGCCTCGCGTGAAACAAGTCACGGTTGCGTGCTGTGCCAAACAGCCTGCTCCACCATGTAAGTTCCTGCGTCCAAGGGGTGCGGACTCCCCCTGATCACACATTCGTGACAGCACATCTGCGTCCCCTGAGGGAGACATTGCCATGCCCGCAGAAGAATCGGCCCACCACCCGCCCCAGCGCATCGGAGTGGTGGCCGAGTCCACTCCCGGGGAGACCCGTGTCGCGGCGACGCCTGCCACGGTGCGCCAGTTGGTGGGGCTGGGCTACGACGTCGTCGTGGAGTCGGACGCCGGCACGGCGTCAGGCTTCGCGGACGACACCTACGGTGAGGCGGGGGCACGGATAGGCGACGCCTGGCAGGCGGACGTCGTTCTCAAGGTCAACTCTCCTTCGCCGGGCGAGATCGCGCGCGTGCCCGACGGCGCGACGCTGATCGGGCTGATCAGCCCGGCCCAGCGGTCAGACCTCCTTGCGGAGCTCGCGAGCCGACCCATCACCGTGCTGGCCCTGGACGCGGTACCGCGGATCTCGCGGGCGCAGTCGATGGACGTGCTCAGTTCGATGGCCAACATCGCCGGCTACCGAGCCGTGATCGAGGCGGCGCACGTGTTCGGGCGCTTCTTCACGGGCCAGGTGACGGCCGCGGGCAAGGTCCCGCCGGCGAAGGTGCTGGTGGCCGGCGTCGGTGTGGCCGGGCTGGCTGCCATCGGCGCCGCCTCCAGTCTCGGCGCGATCGTCCGGGCGACCGATCCGCGACCGGAAGTGGCGGACCAGGTGCGGTCGTTGGGCGGCGAATACCTCGCGGTGGACGTCGCGCAGGAGGAGAGCACCGACGGCTACGCCAAGGCGACCTCGGCCGACTACGACCGTGCCGCCGCAGAGCTGTACCACGCGCAGGCGAAGGACGTGGACATCGTCATCACGACCGCGCTGATCCCGGGCCGCCCCGCCCCGCGCCTGCTCACGGCGGAGGATGTGGCGGCGATGAAGCCCGGCAGCGTCATCGTCGACATGGCGGCGGCCCAGGGCGGCAATGTCGCGGGAACCGTTGCGGGCCGCATCGTGGTCACCGACAACGACGTCACCATCATCGGTTACACCGATCTCGCGTCCCGGCTGCCCACCCAGGCCTCACAGCTGTTCGGCACCAACCTGGTGAACCTGCTCAAGCTGCTGACGCCCGGCAAGGACGGTCGGCTGGTCATCGACTTCGACGACGTGGTCCAGCGGGCGGTGACCGTGGTGCGCGAGGGCGAGATCACCTGGCCTCCGCCGCCCGTCGCCGTCTCGGCCTCGGCCGCCGCGCCGTCCGCCCCCGTGGCAGCGGCCGCACAGCCGAAGGAGTCGCGACTCACCCCGGCGGCCCGGTTCGGGCTGATCGGAGCCGGCATGCTGGCGATGTTCGCCCTGGTCGCCTTCGCGCCGGCGCAGCTCGCGGCGAACTTCACGGTCTTCACGCTGGCGGTGGTGATCGGCTACTACGTGATCGGCAAGGTGCACCACGCGCTGCACACGCCGCTGATGTCCGTCACCAACGCGATCTCCGGAATCGTGGTCGTCGGAGCGCTGCTGCAGATCGGTCATCAGAGCGCGGTCGTCACCACGCTCTCGTTCGTGGCGATCCTGCTGACGAGCGTGAACATCTTCGGCGGCTTCGCCGTCACCCGCCGCATGCTGTCCATGTTCTCGAAGGGCTGAGCCGCAATGACTTCAACCACAGCCTCCCATGCCGCGGACCTGGTCGCCGCCCTGCTGTTCATCCTCAGCCTGGCGGGGCTGTCCCAGCACCGCACCTCCCGTGCCGGTGTCGTGTACGGCATCGCCGGCATGGCCCTCGCCCTCGTCGCCACCGTCGTGCTCGCGGCACAGAGCATCAACGCGGGCGCGGTCACGCTGATCGTCGTCGCGATGGTGCTCGGCGCGGCGATCGGCATCTGGCGGGCGCGACAGGTCGAGATGACCGAGATGCCCGAACTCATCGCCGTGCTGCACAGCTTCGTCGGCCTCGCCGCGGTGCTGGTCGGGTGGAACAGCTACCTGGAGGTCGAGGCGCACGGCGCCGCGCAGAGGCACGTCACGGCAGATCTGCTGGAGATCCACCACGCCGAGGTGTTCATCGGCATCTTCATCGGCGCGGTCACCTTCACCGGCTCGATCGTCGCCTTCCTCAAGCTGTCGGGGCGCGCCAAGTCCCGTCCGCTGGTCCTGCCGGGCAAGAACGCGCTCAACGTCGCGGCGCTGGTGGCGTTCGTGGCGCTGACGGCCTGGTTCACGATCAGCCCCAGCCTCGGTCTGATGATCGCCGTGACCGTGCTCGCGCTCGTCCTCGGCTGGCATCTCGTAGCCTCGATCGGCGGCGGCGACATGCCCGTCGTCGTCTCCATGCTGAACAGCTACTCCGGCTGGGCCGCGGCGGCGGCGGGATTCCTGCTCGACAACAACCTGCTGATCGTCACGGGCGCGCTGGTCGGATCCTCGGGCGCCTACCTGTCGTACATCATGTGCAAGGCGATGAACCGGTCCTTCATCTCGGTCATCGCGGGCGGCTTCGGCATCGAGGCTCCCACGGGCGGGGACGAGGAACAGGGCGAGCACCGCGAGATCCAGGCCCGGGAGGTGGCCGAGCTTCTGACGCAGGCCCGGTCCGTCGTCATCACCCCCGGCTACGGCATGGCCGTGGCCCAGGCGCAGCACCCGGTCGCCGAGCTCACACGTCAGCTGCGCGAGCGCGGCGTGGAGGTCCGCTTCGGCGTCCACCCCGTGGCCGGCCGTCTGCCCGGACACATGAACGTGCTGCTGGCCGAGGCCAAGGTGCCGTACGACATCGTCCTGGAGATGGACGAGATCAACGACGACCTCGCCGACACTTCCGTCGTCCTGGTCATCGGCGCCAACGACACCGTCAACCCGGCCGCGGAGGAGGACCCCACCAGCCCGATCGCGGGCATGCCGGTCCTGCGGGTGTGGGAGGCGGAGCAGGTCGTCGTCTTCAAGCGCTCCATGGCCTCGGGCTACGCGGGCGTACAGAACCCGCTGTTCTTCCGGGAGAACAGCGGCATGCTCTTCGGCGACGCCAAGCAGAGCGTCGAGGAGATCCTTCGCGCCCTCACCTCCGACCCCCGCGCCCAGGCGCCGAGCGAAGCCGCCCTCGCCCGCTAGGGCCCGCGCCCCGCGCGGCCCGCCTCCCCTTCACGGACGGCGCCGAATCCCCATCCCCGGTCACCCGGCGTGTGTGCCCCGGAGCGGTGCTCCGGGGCACACACGGTGAACCGCCCGGTGTGCCGTACCGGGTCACGCGTCCCGGTACGCCTCGAGGAGCCGCAGCCAGACCTCGCTGACCGTCGGATACGACGGGACGGCGTGCCACAGGCGGTCGATCGGTACCTGTCCGACGACGGCGACGGTCGCGGAGTGGATCAGTTCGCCGACTCCGGGGCCGACCAGGGTGAGACCGAGGACGATCTCGCGGTCGAGGTCGACGACCATGCGGGCCTTGCCGCGATAGCCGTCCGCGTACAGACCGGCGCCGGCCACCGAGGCCATGTCGACGTCCACGCCCCGGACCCGGTGTCCGGCCTGTTCCGCCTCCGCGAGGGAAAGACCCACGGCCGCCGCCTCCGGGTCGGTGAAGACACACTGAGGGACGGCCGCGTGGTCGGCGGTCGCGGCGTGCGCGCCCCAGGGGTCCGTCTCCAGCAGGGGCACCCCGGCGGCGCGGGCGGCGATGGCGGCACCCGCGATCCGGGCCTGGTACTTGCCCTGATGGGTGAGCAGGGCGCGGTGGTTGACGTCGCCGACCGCGTACAGCCAGTCGCTGCCGATGACCCGGAGGCTGTCGTCGACGTCGATCCACTTGCCGGGCTCCAGGCCGACCGTTTCGAGACCGAGGTCGTCGGTGCGGGGCGCGCGGCCGGTGGCGAACAGGATCTCGTCGGCCTCGATGCGGTCACCGGTGTCCGTGAGGGCGACCACGGTCGAACCCTCGCGCGAGACCGCGGTCACCGAGATGCCGGTGCGCACGTCCGCGCCCGCCTCGGTCAGGGCCTCGGCGACCAGTTCCCCGGCGAAGGGCTCCATACGGGGCAGCAGGCCCTTGCCGCGGACCAGGAGGGTGACCTGGGAGCCGAGCGCCTGCCAGGCCGTGGCCATCTCGGCGGCGACCACACCGCCGCCCACCACGATCAGCCGCCCGGGCACGGCGTGCGCGCTGGTGGCGTCGCGGCTCGTCCACGGCTTTACCTGGGCGAGCCCCGGCAGATCGGGCAGCAGGGCTCGGGTGCCGGTGCAGACGGCGACCGCGCGCCGGGCGGTCAGCACCTGGCGCTCACCGTCGGGCCCGTCGACGGTCACGGTGCGTGATCCGGCGAGTCGGCCGTGGCCGCGGTAGAAGTCGGCTCCGATGCCGTCCAGCCACCTGAGCTGGCCGTCGTCCTTCCAGTCCGAGGTGAAGTAGTCGCGGTGGGCGAGCACCGCTGGGGCGTCGAGGGGGCCTTCCACGGCGTGGGCGAGGCCGGGTACGCGGCGGGCGTCGGCGCGGGCGATGGCCGGGCGCAGGAGTGCCTTGCTGGGCATGCACGCCCAGTACGAGCACTCGCCGCCGACGAGTTCGCTCTCCACGACCGCGGTGGAGAGGCCGGCGGCGCGGGCGCGGTCGGCGACGTTCTCCCCCACGGGCCCGGCACCGAGCACCACGACGTCGTAGGCGATGGATTCCGTTTCCGTCATGGGACCAGTCTGGTTGCTGGTGTGCGCCGTGGCCACACGGGTACGGGCGCGGAATACGCCCCCGCCGGGTGGCGTTGTCGAAACCGGCATGACCCGGACGTGAGGAAGAGGGAAAAGGAATGAGCAGCACCGTTGAGCTCACCAAGGAGAACTTCGACCAGACGGTCACGGACAACGAGTTCGTCCTGATCGACTTCTGGGCGTCCTGGTGCGGGCCGTGCCGTCAGTTCGCGCCGGTCTACGAGAAGGCCGCCGCGGCCAACCCGGACCTGGTCTTCGCCAAGGTCGACACGGAGGCGCAGCCCGAGCTGGCGGCCGCCTTCGAGATCCAGTCGATTCCGACCCTGATGATCGTCCGCGATCAGGTCGCGATCTTCGCCCAGCCGGGGGCACTGCCCGCGGCCGCCCTGGACGACGTCATCGGACAGGCCCGGAAGCTGGACATGGACGAGGTCCGCAAGTCGGTCGCGGCGCAGCAGGCCAAGGCCGCCGAGTAGACCCTTCGAAGAGGTGACCCAGAGGCTCTGGAGCGGGTACGCCAGAGCCCTGGCAGGACCGCGCGCGACCTTCTGGAAGGGGTACGGCGCGACTCTCTAGAAGGGGTACGTCGCCACGACCCCGCGCACCGTCGTCCACCGCAGGTCGGTGAAGGCCTCCAGGTTGGCCTCGCCGCCGAAGCGGGCGCCGGTGCCGGAGGCGGCGGTACCGCCGAAAGGAGCGACGGCCTCGTCGTTGACGGTCTGGTCGTTGATGTGGGCGATACCGGTCGGGATGCGCTCGGCGAGGTCGAGGCCGAGCGCGGTGTCCCGGGTGACGATGCCCACGGAGAGTCCGTACGGTCCCGCGGACGCCAGGGCCGCCGCCTCGTCGAGGGTGCTGAAGGAACGGACCGGGGCGACCGGGCCGAACACCTCCTCCGCGTACGCCGGGGTCGCGTCGTCGACTCCGGCGAGCACCGTGGGCCGGTAGAAGAGCCGGTCGTGCGTGCCGCCCGCCGCCAGCTTCGCGCCACTCGCGGTGCTGGACTCCACCAGCCCCCGGATCTTGGCGAGTTGGGCCTCGTCGATGATGGGTCCGAGGTGCACCTGTTCGCGGTGCGGGTCGCCGACGGCCAGTGAGTCGGCCTTGGCAGCGAGCCGCTCGACGTACTCCTCGTACAGCGAGGCGTGGACCAGGTGGCGGCCCGTCGTCATGCAGATCTGGCCCTGGTGGAAGAACGAGCCCCAGGCCGCCGTGGAGATGACCGCGTCGAGATCGGCGTCCTCCAGGACGACCAGGGCGGAGTTCCCGCCCAACTCCAGGTGGGCGCGCTTGAGATGGCGGCCGGCCGCCTCACCGACCGCACGTCCGGCGGCGGTCGAGCCGGTGAAGGAGATGACGGGGACCAGCGGGTCGGCGACCAGGGCGCGGCCGACGTCGGGGCCGCCGGGCAGGACCTGCAGCAGCCCGTCCGGAAGTCCCGCCTCGGCGAAGACGGCGGCGAGCGCCAGGCCCCCGCACACGGCCGTGCGCGGATCCGGCTTCAGGACGACGCCGTTGCCGAGCGCGAGCGCCGGGGCGACCGAGCGGATCGAGAGGATCAGCGGCGCGTTGAAGGGCGCGATCACGCCCACCACTCCGACCGGGACGCGGCGCGTGTACGACAGGCGCGGCGCCTCCGAGGGCAGGATCTGGCCCGTCGGGCGCGAGGCGAGAGCGGCGGCCTCGTAGCACTCCTGGGCGGCGACGTGCAGCTCGAAGTCCGCCTTGCCCGGGATGGAGCCGGACTCCCGCACGATCCAGTCGCGCAGCTCGTCGGCGTGCGCGGTGAAGAGGTCCCCCGCCCTGCGCAGTACGGCGGCGCGCGCGAAGTGCGGGGTCCTGGCCCACTCCGTCTGTGCGGCGCGGGCGGTCCGCGCGGCCGTCGCGATGTCCTCGGCGGCGGCGAGCGTGACGGTACCGAGGCGCTCGCCGGTGGCGGGCTCGGTGACGGCGTACTCATCGCCCGAGAGCGGGCGGGACTGCCAGGTCGTGGGGTCGAGCAGCGGCATGTCGGCTCTCCGATCGTTCACTGATCACCAGCGGGACTCAGCGGGTTCTTGCGGCTCGGGCTTCCGCGTCCTCGGGTTCGCCGCGTCCTGCGGGTCCGGCGAACTCGGGGGCGAGCGGAAGTCCCGTGTAGTTCGCGGCCAGTTCGGCGGCGGCGGGACGGGAGGCCGTGATCCGGCGCAGTCGCGCGAGCTGCATCCGGTGTTCGAAGGCATCCCCATCTGGTTGAGCGTGCAACATCCTAGTCATGTCGTACGAGAAACGCGTCGCCTGCCACACGCGCTCAAGGGCAAACTCCGAGTAACGGTCAAGGAGTTCACCCGAGCCGGTGCTGTACAGCTCGGCGAAGCCGCGCGCCAGGACCCGGACGTCGGACACCGCGAGGTTGAGCCCCTTGGCGCCGGTCGGCGGCACGATGTGGGCGGCGTCCCCGGCAAGGAACAGCCGCCCGTGGCGCATCGGTTCATGGACCCAACTGCGCATCGGGGTGACCGACTTGGCGGTGACGGGACCACGTTCCAACTGCCAGTCCCCGTCGACCGCGAAGCGCGCGGCCAGTTCGTCCCAGACGCGCTCGTCGGGCCAGTCGGCGGCGTCGGTGCCGTTCGGGACCTGGAGGTACAGCCGGGACACCGACGGGGAACGCATGCTGTGCAGGGCGAAGCCGGTGGCACCCCGGGCGTAGACCAACTCCTCGCAGGAGGGCGGCACATCGGCGAGGATGCCGAGCCAGGAGTACGGGTAGTCGTGGGCGTACGAGCGGCCCGTCCCGGCCGGGAACGCGGCGCGCGCGATGCCGTGGGAGCCGTCGCAGCCCACCACCCAGTCGCAGCTCAGCGTCCGCTCACGGCCCTCGTGCACGAACCGCACGACGGGCGATCCGCTCTCCGGCTTCTCCACGGCGAGCGCCTCGGCCTCGAACAACAGCGGTGGCCCGCCGTCGAGTTGCAGGGCGACGAGATCCTTCACGATCTCCGTCTGGGCATAGATCGTGACGGTGCGGCCGCCCGTGAGCACGGGGAAGTCGATGTGGTGGCGCTCGCGGTCGAAGCGCAGCTCGATGCCGTGGTGGACCAGCCCCTCGGCGTCCAGCCGCGCGCCCGCCCCGCACGCGCGCAGCGCGTCGACCGTGCCCTGCTCCAGCATCCCGGCCCGCTGGCGCCGCTCCACATACGCGCGCGTCCTGCTCTCCAGGACGACGCAGTCGACCCCGCTCCGGTGCAGCAGCCGGGCCAGCAGCAGCCCTGCCGGGCCGCCGCCGATGATGCCGACCGTGGTCCGCATGACGCTCCTCCGGTGTCCGGTGCCGCCGGGGCCGAGCTCCGGCGAGGGGACCAGCCCCGGCCGCGCACGGGCCGGGCGAACAGGCCCAGCCTCTCTCAGCTCGACGCGCGGTGCACGACTCGTGCTCCCAGTACCTCGTGCGTCTCGGGCTCGGCGCCCGGCTCGCGGACCGCGCGGTCGACCAGTTCGGCGAGGTCGCGGCCCGAGGGCAGCTCGATGTGGACGGTGCTCAGCCGGGGCCGGAGCAGCCGGCCGAGCATGAGGTCGTCGGCGCCGACCACGGCGGTCTCGTCCGGGACGGCGACACCCTCGTCCTGCAGGGCGCGCATGAGGAGCATCGCGTACTCGTCGTTGTACGCGAAAACGGCGTCGAGCCCGAGCGGACGCCAGCGCTCCGCGAGCCGGCCGGCGGCCTCCTCCTCGTACGCCAGGGGCAGCTCGGTCACCGTCGCGTCCGTGCCGTGCAGGGCGCGCCGTACGCCGTCGAGGCGGGGCTGGGAGAAGATCTCCAGGCCCGCCTCCTCCGGCATCACCACGCCGATGCGGCGGCGGCCGCGGGAGAGCAGATGGACGCCCGCGCAGTGGCCGACCCGGTCGTGGTCCATGAGCAGGGCGTGGGCCCCCTCGACCCGTTCGGGGCCGAGCGTGACCACGGCGCGTGCGCCGGCCCTCTTGAGGACCGCGACGCCCTGCGAGCCGAGGCCGCTGCCGGGCACCAGGACGGCGACGGGTCGCAGCTCGGCCCAGGCGCGGGCGGCCTCGTCGCCGCGCAGGCCGACGCTGCCGTACTGCACGACGGTGTAGTCGAGCCGGCCGAGTGCCCCCTGGAGCTCGGAGAAGAACTGGCTGTAGAGGGGGCCCACGGGCACGGTCGGGGCGGGCATCAGGACCATGCGGCTGTGGCCGGCGCGCAGACTGCGGGCGGCCGCGTGGGGGACGTACCCGAGTTCTTCGGCTGCCTCGCGGACCCGGAGCCGGGTGGGTTCGCTGATGCGCACGGCGCTGGTGTTGTTCAGGACGTACGAGACGGTCGCGCGCGAGACACCCGCGAGGCGTGCCACGTCGGCACTCGTCGGCACGGGCCGTTGTGCGGGCGACGGCTGAGCGGATTGCTTGGGTATCTGCACCATGACGAACCGCATCCTTGCAGAAGGCCACCACGCCGCTCCGGGCCGGGGCGCCCGGGCGGGCACCCCGCCCGGCGGAAGTTCCGCTTCCGCGGGGGAAGTTGCGCTTCCCGTACCGGTTGGCCCGCACACAGGTTACCGTTCAGTAGACAACTGCTGCGGAGGTGACCGGATGGCTCCCGACCGTGCCGCGGGCCTGACCGAGAGCGCGCGTGCGCTGGCCGACGGCGAGGTGAGCTCGCGCGAGCTGGTCGAGCGGGCGCTCGCCCGGATCGAGGCGGCCCGGCCCACCGTGAACGCCTTCCGGCGGGTGCGTGCCGAGGCGGCCCTCGCCGAGGCCGACGCGGCGGACAAGGAGCTGGCGGCGGGCGGGCGGCGACCGCTGCTCGGGGTGCCGCTGGCGGTCAAGGACGACATGGACGTGGCGGGCGAGCCGACCGCGTTCGGCTGCCCGGGCGATTTCCCGCCGGTGGCCGAGGACGGCGAGGCGGTACGCCGGCTGCGCGCGGCCGGTGCCGTCGTGATCGGAAAGACCAACACCTGCGAGCTGGGCCAGTGGCCCTTCACCGAGGGCCCGGCCTTCGGCGCGACCCGCAACCCCTGGCACCACGGGCACACCCCGGGCGGCTCGTCAGGGGGCTCCGCCGCCGCCGTGGCCGCGGGCCTGGTCCCCGCCGCGCTGGGCTCGGACGGCGCGGGCTCCGTGCGTATCCCGGCCGCCTGGACCCACTTGGTCGGCATCAAGCCGCAGCGCGGCCGGATCTCGACGTGGCCGCGCCCGGAGTCCTTCCAGGGCATCACGGTCAACGGCACGCTCGCCCGCACGGTCGCGGACGCGGCCCTGCTGCTGGACGCGGCGAGCGGCAACCACGACGGTGATCTGCACCGGCCCGCCGCGCTGCGCGTCCGCGACGCCGTGGACCGCGATCCGGGCCGGCTGCGCATCGCGCTGTCACTGAAGCCGCCGTTCACCGCGCTGCCCGCCCGGCTCGACCCCGCCGTACGGGCGAAGGTCGTCGCGCTCGCGGAGCGGCTCGCAGCGCTCGGGCACACGGTGGAGGAGGCCGATCCGCGCTACGGGCAGATCGGGCTCACGTTCATCCCGCGCGCCACGGCCGGCATCGCGGAACACGTGCGGGACACGCCCTTCCCCGACCTCCTCGACCGGCGCACCCGCGACGCCGCGCGCCTCGGCCGGCTGCTCGGCGGAGCGCCGCTGCGGTTGGCCCGCCGGGCCGAGGCCACGCTGCACCGGCGCGTCGGCGCGCTCTTCGACACCTACGACGTGGTGCTCGCGCCCACGACCGCCGCTCCCCCGCCGCGGATCGGCGCGATGGCCGATCTGAGCGGCTTCGGCACCGACCGGGCCATGATCGCCGCCTGCCCGTACGCCTGGCCGTGGAACGTCCTCGGCTGGCCCGGCGTGAACGTCCCCGCGGGCTTCGTCGGCGAAGGGCTCCCGGTCGGGGCGCAGTTGCTCGGCCCGGCGGACAGCGAGCCGCTGCTCGTGTCGCTGGCCGCGCAGCTGGAGGCGGACCGGCGCTGGCACGAACTGTGGCCGCCGTACGAGGCCGTCGCGGACTCCCCGGCCGCGTAAGCGAGTTCCAGCCTTACGCTGTGACCATGGACGATGCGGCGATGGTCGGTTTGATGGGGCGGGTCACCGGCACGGTCGGACCCGGGCTCGTCGGCGAGGTGATCGTCCGGGTGCGCGGGGGCGCCGAGCACTTCCTCGCGTATCCGGCCGTCGCACAGGACCGCATCGAGCGGGGCACGGTGGTGATGGTCGTGGAGTACCTGGCGCCGCGCACGGTGTACGTCTCGGCCGCGTACGACGCCTGACGACGCCGCGCCCGCGCAGCCGCGGAACGGCGGCGAACTCTCGCCGTCCATACGACAGTTGAGCTGCCCTCGTCCCAGGTGAGAGCCGTATGCGTCAAGAACGCAACAAGGATTCGCCAGCCTCTGTACCCCGGTGTCGGCAAGGAGCACACTCCCGTTCGTTCGGTGCCGACAGGGCACCATGCAAAGGGGGCGTATGCCGATGGTCATCGGCGTCGTGGCGGGGGCGGTTGTCCTCGCACTGATCTTCATCGTTGTGGTCTTCAAGCTCATGTGGCGCGTCGCGGAGCCCAACGAAGCACTGATCATCTCGGGTTCGAAGCATCGGACCGAGGGCCTTGAAGAGGGCATGGGTTTCCGCATCGTGACGGGGCGCGGCACGCTGGTGATGCCGGGTGTGCAGGCGGTGCGGAAGATCTCGCTCGACCTCAACGAGACCGAGCTGCACGTGGACTGCGTGACCACTCAGGGCATTCCGCTGAAGGTGCGGGGCGTGGTCATCTTCAAGGTGGGCGACGACTTCGTGTCGATCGCCAACGCGGGCCGCCGCTTCCTCGACCAGCAGAAGATGATGGCGGAGCGGGTGCACAACGTGTTCGCCGGTCATCTGCGGTCGATCGTCGGCGGGTTGACGGTCGAGGACATGATCCGCGACCGGGAGAAGCTGACCGGCCAGACCCGGGCCGCGTGCGGTACGGAGATGGAGAAGCTCGGTCTGATCGTCGACTCGCTGCAGATCCATGAGATCGAGGACCCGACCGGGTACATCAAGAACCTCGCGATGCCGCACGCCGCCGCCGTCCAGCGGGACGCGCGCATCGCGCAGGCGGAGGCGAATCGTCTCGCCACCGAGGCCGAGCAGAAGGCCGCGGCCCGGATGTCGGAGGCGACCCGGGACAGCGAGATCCTCCAGGCCGGCTACCAGGCCGAGCGCGACAAGGCGGCGGCGAAGGCCCGGCAGGCCGGACCGCTCGCGGACGCCGCGGCCCGGCAGGACGTCGTCGTGCAGGAGACCCGGATCGCCGAACTCGACGCCCTCCGCCGCGAGCAGCAGCTCCAGGCGGACGTCCGCAAGCCGGCGGACGCCCAGGCGTACGAGACGCGGGCCCGTGCCGAGGCCGAGCGTGACGCGCGCATCTCGGCGGCGCAGGCCAAGGCCAAGGAGACCGAGCTGGCCGCCGCGGCCGAGGCGAGCCGGGTCAAGACGGCCGCCAACGCGGAGGCCGAGGCCACGAAGGCCCGGGGTGCGGCCGCAGCGATGGCGACCAGGGCCACCGGTGAGGCCGAGGCGGCAGCGGCCCAGGCCAAGGGTCTCGCCGCCGCCGAGGCGACCCGCGCACAGGGCCTCGCGGAGGCGGAGACCATCAAGGCCCGGGCCGCCGCGCTCGCCGAGAACCAGGAGGCGGTGGTCGCCCAGCAACTCGCCGAGAACTGGCCGGAGATCGTCCAGGCGGGCGCGAGCGCGTTCGGCAACGTGGATCACATGGTGCTGCTCAACGGGGCCGACGGCATGTCGGACCTGTTCGCCAAGGCGCTCACCATGGGCGGCACCGGCCTGGGCCTGGCACGCCAGTTGCTCTCGACGATGAACCCGGAGGGGACCTCGGCCAAGAACCCGGCCAACGGGGTCAACGGGTTCGTACCGCCGCTCACCGAGAAGGTGCCCGTGGAGAAGGACGGGGGGTGACGATGACGCGCTGAGGCGCACCGGCACCGGAAGATCGATGCAGTGAGGCTCGGGCGTACGGGAGTTGGGCCACAGCTCCGGTACGCCCGACGCCGTGCGGCAGGCGCCCGCAGGGGAGTTGGGTCGCGGCTCGCAGCCCTGATGTCGTACGGACGCGGACCCGCCCGGCACGGCGTCGCACCGGGGCTCTACCGTGGCCCGCGTGACTGCCTTTACCGAAGAAGACGTCCCCGGCCGCTACGGCCCCACCGCGACCTCCGAGGCCGAGCCCCGCAAGGTCGGCCCGGTGAAGACCGAGTACTCCCCCGCCCACGACGGCGACCCCGATCCCGGCGAGATCGTCTGGACGTGGGTGCCCTTCGAGGAGAACGACGGCCGGGGCAAGGACCGCCCGGTGCTGGTCGTGGCCCGGGAGCCCGCGGGCACGCTGCTCGCCGTTCAGCTCTCCAGCAAGCGGCACGACGGCGACCGCGAGTGGGTCGCGATCGGCAGCGGCCCGTGGGACCGGACCGGGCGGGACTCCTGGGTGGACGTGGACCGCGTGCTCCGCCTCCACGAGGAGGGGATGCGCCGGGAGGCGTGCGCGCTGGACCGGATGCGGTTCAACTCCGTGGTGCACCGACTGCGGGAGCGGTACGGGTGGCGCTGACCACCACGCGGTGAGCGCCGGTGTGCACTCCGGGAACGGCCCGGTGGGTGGTGCCCGGGGGAGGGCGCCGGAGGGCGGATGCGTCACGCTCCCCGCGGCCAGCCCCGTGGGCGTGGCTCCGGGAGGCGGCCGCTGGGAGCCGGGCATTGGGAGCCGGGCGCGTCACGCTCCCCCGAGCTCGATTGCGAACACCTGCTCGAATGCTCGGTGTGTGGTCCGGCCCGGGGTACGGTCCAGGATCCCGAACACCACGTGGTCGAAGGACCCCTCGAAGCGACCGTCGAGCAACAGCCCGCGGAAGGCCCGCGCCACCTGCGCCGGGTCGTTCTGGAACACCCCGCAGCCCCACGCCCCGAGGACCAGGCGACGGTAGCCGTGGAGCGCGGCCGTCTCCAGGACACGCTCGGCGCGGAGCGCGAGCGCGCCCGGCAGCTCGGCCGCGCGCTCCGGAGCGGTACGCAGGACGACTCCCGCGTTGGGAGCCGCCGAGGTCAGGAATCCCGCCGGAAACGGCTCGTCGAGGAGCCTGCCGCGGTCGTCGCGGAAGACGGGCACGCTGGGTGAGTGGATGACACGGTCCGTGTAGAACGCGTCACGGTGGGCTCGGTGATGGTCGTAGAACCCCCGGGCCTCCAGCAGGCAGGTGTACAGCGCGGAGGCCCGGCACAGGGCCTCCTCCTGGGCCTGGGCGCCGTTCAGATAGCCGCCGCCGGGATTGCGCGCCGAGGAGAAGTTCAGCACGGCGACCGGGTCCCCGCCCAGGGTGGTGAGCCGGTGGGCCGCCTCCAGGCTGCTCTCGCCGGTGACCTCGAACGCCGTGCGGACCGGGGTCACGGACGGTGTGTCCACCGGTTCCGGTCCGTGCAGCCTCGTCCCGGCGCGGGCGGTCTCGACCGCCGCGGCGATGGACACGGCGCCCCCGGAAGGGCCGCGATACCCGCCCGCCGCCACGATCTCCTCGGTCTCCCGGGCGATCGCACGCAGGCGCGCGCTCATGGCGCGACCCCCGTACGCGCCACGGGCGCGGCCTGCGTGCGTTCCCCCGTCGTGCCCATGAACGCATCGTGAGCGATGCTGGTCATGCGGCGCAACAGAGTTTCGCGGCCCCGCGAACAGTGTTTCCCGGTCCCGAAAGCGACGATCTGCACCCTTGTGCGAACCGCCGAAAGGGTCTTGGGTGGGACGAGTGATTGCCGGTCCGACCCACCAGACCCCGGGCCGGCGGCATGGTGGAATCTCAGGAGGATCCCGACATGTCCGATTCGGTGAGTGACTGTACGGAGCGCCGACGCTCCGCCGTCACCGAGGCCGAGGTGGAGGCGCTGGTCCGCGGCATCTGCTTCAAGACCGGTCCGCCCCGCTTCCTCGGTGTCGAAGTTGAATGGCTCGTCCACGAGCTGCGCAGGCCGCGGCTCCCCGTACCACCAGAACGACTCGAAGCGGCTTATGCCGCACTGCGGACCCTGCCCCTGCGTTCGGCGCTCACGGTCGAACCCGGTGGACAGCTGGAGCTCAGCTCCGCTCCCGCCACCTCCCTGATGGAGTGCGTGGGGTCCGTCTCGGCCGACCTCGACGCCGTACGCGCCAGCTTGCGCGAAGCGGGTCTCGGCCTCAGTGGTTACGGCCAGGACCCCTGGAACCCCCCGAGCCGCTATCTCCATGAGCCCAGGTACGACGCCATGGAGCGCTGCCTCGACCGCGCGGGACCCGAGGGCCGCGCCATGATGTGCACCTCCGCCTCGGTCCAGGTGTGCCTGGACGCCGGGTACGAGGAGCCGGGCCCGCTCGGGCACGGACGCCGCTGGTGGCTGGCCCACCAGCTCGGCGCGGTCCTCGTGGCCGCGTTCGCCCACTCCCCGATGGCACGGGGACGGCGCACCGGCTGGCGTTCCACACGGCAGTCGCTGTGGGCGTCGATGGACCCCGGGCGCACCGACGCACCGGCTCTGGGCGGCGATCCCAGAACCACCTGGGCCCGGCACGTGCTGGACGCCCCGGTGATGTGCGTACGAGGGCCACAGGCCCCCTGGAGCGTCCCGGAAGGCCTCAGTTTCCGGGACTGGACCCGGTCCGACGAGCCGCCGGACCGGGAGGACCTCGACTACCACCTGACGACGCTGTTCCCGCCGGTGCGGCCGCGCGGTCATCTGGAACTCCGCATGATCGACGCGCAGCCGGGTGAGAACGGCTGGATCGTGCCGCTCGCGGTGACGGCGGCGCTCTTCGACGACCCGGACGCGGCCGAGATCGCCTACCGGACCGTCAAGCCTCTCGCCGAGCGGGCGGGCCCCGCTCGGGCGCCGCGCAACCCGCTGTGGCAGGACGCCGCACGGTTCGGCCTCACCGATCCGGAGCTGCGCGAGGCCGCCGCGATCTGCTTCGCGGCGGCGTACGAGGCACTCCCCCGGCTCGGTGCGAGTTCCGGGGTTCTCGACGCGGTGGCCGAGTTCACCGACCGCTACGTGGCCCGGGGCCGCTGCCCCGCCGACGACCTGGTCGGCGTGGTCCGTTCGCAGCACGACGGTCGATCCGGGCGCCGCTCCGACGGCCGCCCGCAGGGTCGGTTCGATGGGAAGGACATGAGCACATGACCGGCACGACCGCCCCCGATCCGCTCACGGATCCGGAGTCGCTCAGGCAGCGCGCGCTGGACGCGCTCACCACCGCCCGCGACCGCACCGCCCTCCTCACCTCGTGTGTGGAGGACCCCGATCTGACCGCGCAGCACTCGCCGTTGATGTCCCCGCTGGTGTGGGACCTCGCGCACATCGGCAACCAGGAGGAGCTGTGGCTGCTCCGCATGGTCGCGGGGCGTGAGGCGATGCGGCCCGAGATCGACCGACTGTACGACGCGTTCGAGCACCCGCGCTCCGAGCGGCCGTCCCTGCCGCTGCTGCCGCCGGCCGAGGCCCGTACGTACGCGGCCGAGGTGCGTGGCCGGGCGCTGGACGTCCTGGAGAGCACCGCGTTCCAGGGCACCCGGCTGACCGAGGCGGGGTTCGCCTTCGGCATGATCGCGCAGCACGAACAGCAGCACGACGAGACCATGCTGATCACCCATCAGCTCCGCCGGGGGCCGGCCGCCCTCACGGCGCCGGACCCCGCGCCCGCGCCGGCGTTCACCGGACCCGCCGAAGTCCTCGTGCCCGGCGGCCCGTTCGTGATGGGTACCTCCACCGAGCCGTGGGCGCTCGACAACGAGCGCCCCGCGCACCGGCGTACGGTCCCGTCGTTCTTCATCGACACCACTCCCGTCACGAACGCCGCCTACCAGGCCTTCATCGAGGAAGGCGGCTACGGCGAGGCACGCTGGTGGACCCCCGAGGGCTGGGACCACATCCGGACGCACGGCATCGAGGCGCCGCTGTTCTGGCGGCGCGAGGGCGGGCAGTGGCTGCGGCGCCGCTTCGGGGTCACCGAGGTCGTACCGCCGGACGAGCCGGTCCTGCACGTGTGCTGGTACGAGGCCGACGCGTACGCCCGCTGGGCGGGGCGGCGGCTGCCCACCGAGGCCGAGTGGGAGAAGGCGGCCCGCCACGACCCGGCGTCCGGCCGTTCCACGCGCTATCCGTGGGGCGACGAGGATCCCTCCCCCGTCCACGCCAACCTGGGCCAGCGCCATCTGCGCCCGGCGCCGGCGGGAAGCTATCCGGCGGGCGCGTCGCCGCTCGGCGTACGGCAGTTGATCGGCGACGTGTGGGAGTGGACGTCGAGCGATCTGGAGCCCTACCCCGGCTTCGTCGCCTTCCCCTACCGGGAGTACTCGGAGGTCTTCTTCGGTCCGGAGTACAAGGTGCTGCGCGGCGGTTCGTTCGCGGTGGACCAGGTGGCCTGCCGGGGCACGTTCCGCAACTGGGACTACCCGATCCGGCGGCAGATCTTCTCCGGGTTCCGCACGGCCCGCGACGGGGACTCCTGATGTGCCGTCAGCTGGCGTTCCTGGGAGACGAGGAGAGGCTCGGCGCGCTCCTGGTGACGCCGGAGCACAGCCTGTTCCGGCAGTCGTGGGCGCCCCGGCGGCAGCGGCACGGGACGGTCAACGCCGACGGCTTCGGGGTGGGTTGGTACGCCGAGGGAGACCCGGTTCCGGCCCGGTACCGCCGCACCGGGCCCATCTGGGGCGACCAGTCGTTCGCGGACCTGGCCCGGGTGGTCGGGACGAGGGCGCTGCTCGCCGCGGTGCGGGACGCGACCGTGGCGGGCGCGGACGGCGAGGCCGCGGCGGCGCCGTTCGCCGCGGGCCCCTGGCTGTTCAGCCACAACGGCGCGGTCGCCGGATGGCCGGACGCACTCGCACCTCTCGTATCGGGCCTGCCCGCGGCCGAGTTGCTGTCGCTGGAGGCCCGGTGCGACTCGGCGTTCGTATGGGCGCTGGTCCTGCACCGGCTGCGCGCCGGTGACGAGGAGGGCCAGGCTCTGGCCGACACGGTCCTGGAGGTCGCCGAGGCGGCTCCCGGGTCCCGGCTCAACCTGTTGCTCACCAACGGCGAGACGATCACCGCGACCGCCTGGGGCGACACCCTCTGGTACCTCCTCGAACCGGGCCGTCGCACCGTCGTGGCCTCCGAGCCGTACGACGACGACCCGCGCTGGCGGGAGGTCCCCGACCGCACCCTCCTCAGCGCGAACCGCACCGAGGTCCTGCTCACCCCGCTCAAGGACATGAGCGACGACATGGCATCCGCACATCGCAAGGAGCCCCGTACGTGAGTCCGTTCCTGCTGACCCGCACCCTTCCCGAGGACGCCACGGACGCGGCCCTGCGCGCCGACGTCCTGCACGGCCTCGGACACCTGCCCAAGACGCTGCCGCCGAAGTGGTTCTACGACGCCCACGGCAGCGAGCTCTTCGAGAAGATCACCGAACTCCCGGAGTACTACCCGACGCGCGCCGAACGCGAGATCCTGCTCGCGCGGGCCGGTGAGATCGCCGCGGCGAGCGGTGCGCGCACCCTCGTCGAACTCGGTTCCGGCTCGTCGGAGAAGACCCGCCATCTGCTGGACGCGCTGCCGGACCTGCACACCTATGTGCCGGTGGACGTCAGCGAGAGCGCGCTCACCCAGGCCGGGCACGCGCTGATCGCCGAGCGGCCGGGCCTGAACGTGCACGCGCTGATCGCCGACTTCACCGGCGGTCTCGCGCTCCCGGGCACCCCCGGGCCACGGCTCGTGGCGTTCCTCGGCGGCACCATCGGCAATCTGCTGCCCGCCGAGCGCGCGACCTTCCTGGCGTCCGTACGGTCGCTGCTGTCGCCCGGCGACACCCTGTTGCTCGGCACCGACCTGGTCAAGGACGAGTCGGTCCTCGTCACGGCCTACGACGACGCGGCCGGGGTGACGGCGGCGTTCAACAAGAACGTGCTCAGCGTCGTCGACCGCGAACTCGGCGCCGACTTCGACCTCGACACGTTCGAGCATGTCGCGCTCTGGGACGCCGAGCACGAGTGGATCGAAATGCGGCTGCGATCGCTTACCGCGCAGACGGTGAAGATCCCGGCCCTCGACCTGGCCGTCCACTTCGCGGAGGGCGAGGAGCTGCGGACCGAGATCTCGGCGAAGTTCCGCGAGGACGGCGTCCGGGGTGAACTGGCCACGGCCGGCTTCGGCCTGACGCACTGGTGGACGGACACGGAGGGCCGCTTCGCCCTGTCGCTGAGCGTGGCGGTCTAGTCCCCGCCGGAACTCCGGGGTACTGCCTGAAGGGTCTCCGAGGTGGAGCGACTCACCTCGGAGACCACTTCGATGAGACTCGCGGTCGGCCACCGGGTCCCGAGCGTCCCTCACGCGCCGTCAGCCGCCGTCTGCCGCCAGGATGCTCGTGACGCGGTCGGAGGCGGGACGCCAGAGGCCGAGCTCGGCCCGGTGCAGGACGGCGGCGCGGGCTGCGAGGCCGACGCGGAACGCCCCCGGCGAGGCAACTGCCGTCGCTCGACCTCGGATGTGTCGCGTGGTGATCGGCGGCATCGTCGTCATCCGCGTCGTGATCTGCCTTCCGCCGCAACGACTGGCTGTGAGCGGCGTCAGAGACGCGTCATGAACCGGACCACTGATGTCAGGCGTGCGCCAAAAGAGCAGTCCGCCGACCTCGTCTGACACTTCGATGGGACACGAATGTCCGTGAGTGTGTACGCCAAGGGGTGAGCGACGATGGGTGATGGCGGGCGACGGCGCGCGGTGGTCGGAGTGAGCGGTTCGCTGGGGAGCCTGGCGGCCTTGCACCGGGCGGCGAACGAGGCCCGTCGAACCGATGCCGAGTTGCTGGCCGTGCTGGCCTGGGAACCGCCAGGTGGTGAACTCGCCCACCGGAGTTCGATGTTCCCGTCACCGGTGGCCGACCTCCGGCGGGATGCGGGCGAACGATTGCTCACCGCTCTCGACACAGCCTTCGGCGACGCAGGACCCGGGGTTCCGTTCCAGGGCCTGGTCGTACGGGGTACGGCGGGGCGTGCACTGGTCGAGACCGCCGACCGGGCCGACGACCTCCTGGTGATCGGCGCAGGATCTCGGGGCGGAATGCGCGTTCTGTTTCCGTCGGTCACCCGGTAGTGCGTCGCCCACGCCGCCTGCCCTGTGCTGGCGGTACCACCCTCGCCCCTGCAGGGCGAACTCGTCTCCATGCACCGCCGCATCAGCCTACGGCTGTCGCTCGATGCCCGGGAGCTGACGGACGGCAGATCCTGACGGACCGGGACACGTCGGTTTAGCGGTGGTCGAAACCTTGCCACCGTGGCCAGGGCCGTAGCGCGGTGTTGGATCAGCGTTGCAGCCACTCGTCGAGAAGCGCGGCCTCAGCTTTGCTGAGAGTGGGCAGTTCGGGCATGAGAGTGCGGAAGGCCGCGACGACGGCCGTCGGATCCTGGGTGGGGACAGCGGGCTCATCTGTGAGGATGGCGCGAGCGACCGCGTCGAAGGCGGCGTCGGCCAGGTGCGGGTCGCTCTGCTCTGGTGGCAGGGTCAACAGGGTGTGGACGGCTCCGATCCCCGCCGAGCGGATGAGGTTGACCGCGCGTTCCTCGCTCACCCGAAGCCGCCCGGCGGCGGCGATTCTGTGCACACGCTCGGAGAGGATCAGCACGCCCTTGACCTGTGCCGGGGTGTCGCGTGCGCGGGCCGGGTCGAGCAACAGGCCGTAGACGTACGGGTTGGCCAGGCCGAAGCTGATCTGCGTGTTCCATCCGGCGCGGAGGTCTTCTACGGGGTCGTCCGAGGGCGCGGTGGTCTGCTTGCTCGCCACATGTTCGGCGAAGACACGCTCCGCGGCGGCATCCAGCAGCTCGTCCTTGTCCTGGAACAAGCGGTAGAGAGCAGGAGGCTGCAGCCCGGCCTCGTGGGCCACGCGGCGCGTGGTCACGGCGGCCGGCCCTTGGTCGCGCAGCAGGCCGGCCGCAATCTTCACGATGCGGTCCCGGGTGATGTCTCGCCGCTGCGCGTTCGGTGCCATGGGGACGATGGTATCGCCCATGTGTGAAAGGCGATGTTATCGATGATATCGCCAATCCTTCGCTGGCGAACTGTCCAAGGAAGCTGGCAGATGCGACTGCTCTTCGGATGACCTCTGATGGTTGTATCCAACGGAAGTATCAGTGGTAACGTTATTTTCGTTCCATTGGAAACGTCATCAGACTGGAGCCACCGATGCTGATCGTCACGGGAGCCACCGGCCACCTCGGTTCGTTGATCGTCAACCGCCTGCTGGAGCGGGTACCGGCCGACAGGATCGGCGTCAGTGTGCGCGACGTGAGCAAGGCCGCCCAGTTCGCCGAGCGCGGCGTCCGAGTCCGAGCGGGAGACTTCACCGAACCCGCCAGTCTGAAGCACGCCTTCGAAGGTGCCGAGCGCGTCCTGGTCGTCTCCGCGGCCATTCGAGGCAGCGGCGCGTTGACCGCCAACAGGGCCGCCATCGACGCGGCACGGGAGGCGGGCGCCCAACGCGTCCTGTACACCAGCCACCAGGCCGCCTCTCCCACGTCGCTCTTCCCGCCGCAGAAGGTCCACGCGGCCACCGAGGAGCACCTCAAGCAGCAAGGAGTCCCCTACACCGCCCTTCGGAACGGGTTCTATGCCTCCACCTTGGGCTACTACATCGGCGCGGCGCTCAAGACCGGCACGCTCGCGGTGCCGCAGGACGGCCCGGTGTCCTGGACGGCCCACGAGGACCTGGCAGAAGCCGCGGCCTCCGCCCTGACCGAAGACGGTGCACTCGAAGGGATCACGCCGCCGCTGACAGCCCCGCACACGCTGGACTTCGCCGACGTTGCCGAAATCCTCAGCCGCATCACCGGCCGGACCATCACCCGAGTCGTCATGGACGACAACGAGTGGACATCCGCAGCAGTCGCCGGCGGGATGCCACGGCCGGCCGCGGAGTTCTCCTTGACGATGTTCGCCGCATCGTGCAACGGCGAGTTCAACGCCACCAACCCCACGCTGGAAGCCATCACCGGTCACCCCGCGAAGACCGTCCGCGAGGTCTTGGAGGCCGCCTTGCGCTCCCGGTGAGCAGCATCCGGACCGGCCCCTCACCCGGCGCCGGGCCCGGCCGGGATACGTGCCCGTCGGCACGGGCGGGCGGCGACCGCGCAGCGCAACCGTCAGTCGTGCGGGACCAACACGACCGGCCGGGCCACGTGATGGAGCAACGCGTGGGCCACCGGGCCGGTGTGGGAGCCGACCGCGGTACGCCGCCGCCGACGGCCCAGCACCAGCAGCCCGGCCCCGCCTGCCGCGCGTACGAGGACGTGGGCGGCGCGGCCCTCGTGGAGATTCTCGCGGACGAACACGCCGGGGTACTTCGCGCGCCAGGGTGCGAGCAGCCCCTGGAGTGAGCGCTCCGCCTCCTCCCGGATCCGCGTACGCTCCGCGACGCCCGGGACGCCCCTGGTGAGCGGCACGTGCCATGCGTACGTGACGCGCAGCGGCGCCCTGCGGAGTTCGGCCGCGCGGAACGCGAGATCGAGGACGTCGTCACAGGGCGCGCCGATGTCGACGGCAACCATTACGTCACGGTAGGGGGTATCGGCCGACGCCTTTCCCGAACCGTCGGGGAGGTGTTCGTCCGTCGCCGTCTCACCCGCCCTGACGAGGACGACGGGCCGGTCGACGTGAGCCACGGTGGCCATGGCGACCGAACCCGACATGAACCCGCCGACACTGCCCGTCCCCTGGCTTCCGATGACCAGCAGCTCCGCGTTCTCCGCCTCGGCGAGGAGCGCGGGGCCTGGCTGCCTGCGCACCTGCTCGGCCGCGATGTACAGCCCCGGGTAGCGCTCGTTCAGTACGTCGAGGGCCCCGCGCAGCACCCGCCGCGCGAGGTACTGCGGAGCCCGGATCTCGGGCAGGTCCGCGTCGGTGCCGTCGTCGGGCAGGCCCTCCCACGCGTGCACCAGACGGAGCGGCAGTCCACGGCGAAGGGCTTCCCTGGCCGCCCAGTCGGCCGCGGCGAGGCTCTCCTTCGAACCGTCCAGACCGACCACGACAGGCCTCGTCATGACCGTCACCTCCTTCTTCCGTCCGCGCTGTCGCGGGTCCTTCTGCACGGGCCCGCTGCACGAACCGGAGCTCTTCTAGAAGTGGGGCACGACGGCGACGGGGCAGCCGACGTGGTGGATCGCGGCATGGGTGACGGGTCCGGTGCGCGGGCCGAGCGGGCGTTCGGCGAGGCGGTGGCCGACGACGAGGAGACTCGCTCCGGTCGCGGCCCTCACGAGCGCGGTCGAAGGCTTGTCGTCCACCACCGTCTCCAGGACCTCCACGTCGGGGTACTTGTCGCGCCACACCTGAAGCACGGCCTTGAGGAAGCCCAGCCATTCCTCGCCCTGCCACGGCTCCTCGACCATTCCGATGTCGCCGGGTCCCAGGCCGATCGGGCTGGAGGCGTGCCAGGCGTGCACGGCCCGCAGACGTGCGTGCCGTAGCCGGGCCGCCTCGAAGGCGAACTCGATGACGTCGTCACAGGCCTCATCGAGGTCCACGGCGAGCACGACGTCCCGGTAGCCGGCGTCCGTCGAGGCCCCTCCGCCGGGTGCCGGCACGTGCTCGTCGGCCGCCTCCTCGGCCGCCCGGACCAGGACGACGGGACGCGTCGCCTTCGCGACCACGCCGAGTGCCACGGAACCCACCAGGAATCCGGTGAAGCCGCTCAGTCCGCGTGAGCCCAGGACGATCAGGTCGGCCTGGTCCGCCGCCTTCAACAGGGCGGCCGTGGCGGGGCCTTCCGTCTGCTCGTCGGTGAGGCGGACGTCGGGGAACTCGGCGCGGACGCGTTCCTCCGCCTGGCGCAGCGAACGCCGGGCCAGATGTCGCTGGGCCGCGCCCGCGATCTCGCGCTCCTGCCGGCGGGGGTGCCAGTCCAAGGCGTGTACCAGGTGCAGGGATCGGTTCCGTCGCTCGGCCTCGCGGGCCGCCCATGCGGCGGCGGCCAGGCTCTCGGCGGATCCGTCAACTCCTACGACAACGGGCGAAAGCATGTCGGCACCTCCAAAGCTCGGTCTGTCGTCCGGTACCAGCCTCACGCTGCGGCCCGTTCCCGGGCAGAGGCTGCCGGTACCCGCTTCGAGGGCCGTCCGGACCTGTGAGGTGACCAACGGCCCACAGACACAGGACCTGGCGACAGGAAACCGTGGGAGGCGCGGTTCCCGATCGACCGGCGTGGACGAGGAGTTGTGTGATGGCGAAGGCATATCTGGTGGGCAGCGGGATCGCGGCACTGGCCGCGGCGACGTTCCTGATCCGAGACGGCGGCTTCAAGGGTTCCGACATCCACCTCTTCGAGGAACACCGGGCCCTCGGCGGCAGCCTGGACGCGGGCGGCACACCGGACGCCGGGTACACCATGCGGGGCGGGCGCATGTTCGAGGCCGAGTTCCGCTGCACCTACGACCTGCTCTCCGGCATCCCCACCCTCGACGACCCCGCAGTCTCCGTGACCGAGGAAATCCTGGCCGGACATGAGGACTTCGCCTGGGACGACATCGTCCGGCTCGTCGACGGGGACGGCAACATCGTCGACACGACATCGATGGGATTCTCCGAACGTGACCGGCTCGAACTGGTCCGCTGTCTGGCCACTCCCGAAGGGCACTTGGACGGCAAGCGGATCACCGACTGCTTCGGCGAACACTTCTTCACCACCACCTTCTGGTTCATGTGGTGCACCACATTCGCCTTCCAGCCCTGGCACAGCGCGATCGAGTTCCGCCGCTACCTGAGACGCTTCATCCACCTGTTCTCCGACTTCGCCTCCATGTCGGGAATCCACCGGACCCGCTACAACCAGTACGACTCCATCGTCCAGCCCCTGACCGCCTGGCTCCATGAGCGCGGCGTCACCGTGCACACCGGCTGCCACGTCACCGACCTCGGCTTCACGCCGGGCATCGGAAGCGGCACGGTAGAGGCCATCCACCTGAGCCGAGGCGGCTACGACGAGAAGATCACCGTCGCGCCCGAGGACCTGGTGCTCGTCACCAACGGTTCCATGACCGATGCCTCCAGCCTCGGCTCGCACACCTCCGCGCCTCCGCCGGCTCCGCATCGCTCGGACGCCTGGTTGCTGTGGCACCGGCTGGCCCGTGGCCGCGACGACTTCGGCACCCCCGACGTCTTCGACAAAAGCGTCAAGGAGTCCCGCTGGGAGTCGTTCACGGTCACCGCCAAAGACCCCGCCTTCCTGGCGGCGCTCGAAGAGTTCAGCGGCCGTCCGGCCGGCAAGGGCGGACTGATGACCTTCACCGAATCCAACTGGCTGCTCACCATCGTCGCCAACCGCCAGCCCGTCTACCGCGACCAGCCGGAGGACGTCGGGGTCTGGTGGGGCTACGGCCTGTTCCCCGGCCGCGCGGGCAACCACACGCCCAAACCGATGACCATGTGCACAGGCGCCGAGATCCTCGAAGAGGTCCTGCACCACCTTCCGTTCGACGAGCGGACGGCGGCCCGGGTCCGGGAGACCTCCACCGTCGTGCCCTGTGTGATGCCGTACATCACCAGCCAGTTCCTGGCCCGTCGCCGCGACGACCGTCCCCAAGTCGTCCCGAAAAGGTCGGTCAACCTCGCCTTCATCGGGCAGTTCGCCGAGGTGCCCGACGACGTCGTCTTCACCGTTGAGTACTCCGTACGCACCGCCTGGACGGCCGTGGCGCAGCTCCTGAAACTGGACAAGCATCCGCCGCAGGTCTACAAGGGCCATCACGATCCCCACGTCCTGGCAGCCGCCCTGGAGACCATGCACCGTCGATAGGTCACCGGAGGTACGAGGGCTGTCCGGCCCCGCAATGGGGACCATCGGCACCTGTGGGAACCGTGTGGCCCGAAAGACAGCGAACGCGTGACGTGAGCGGCACCCGTCCTCTGCGGTGTCGGTCCGCCTCCCGTGGGCGCTCGGTCATGCGCGCAATTGTCGGCGATCCGTCCGGTCAGCCACGTCCTGGTCTACGGCGACATCGTCATCCGCACCCATGGTGACGCCACCCTGACCCGGTACACCCGTCAGAATGAAGGTGAGGGGGCGGTCGTCGCGTACGAGGCCGACGACATCGACCCCGACACCCACCTCGGATGAAGCGTCGTCGTCACGGGCTTTGCGCGGCTGATCACCGAACCACGGGAGCTGGCCCGCTATCGGACCGTGTTGCGTCCGTGGGTGTCACAGAGGATGGATCATGCCGTCCGCATCAGCCCCGATCTGGTTCGGACACGGGCGTTCAAGAGTTCGCCGTGACGGCGGGTGAGTGGGCCCGCGCGGCGGGGCCGGCCTGCTTCACGTCCTCGGAGCGACCTCGGTCGGACCTGACCGTGGTGATGTCCGTGTGCCTGCCCGCAGATCTGCGGCCGTACTGAAGCGGGATGCGCGGCGCCGGAGGTGCCGGCGGCCGGCGTAGTGCCTGGGAGCCGGCGAGACGGTGACTTCGGCACCGTAGAACAGCCGCTTGCCGACTTCGATGAGGGCCAGATAGGCGACGACCATGCCGACCAGGGTGGCGAAGAACGCCATGGGAAGTGGTTGGAAGCCCAGTGTGTGGGCGACTGGGGTGGCCGGCAGTACCGCGCCGATCGTGACGACGCTCAGCGCGGCAAGAGTCAGCGGCAGGCTGGGGTGGCTGCGGAAGAACGGGATGCGGCGCGTTCGGATGGCGAAGATCACCAGAGTCTGAGTGGCCAGCGATTCGACGAACCATCCGGTCCGGAACTGGGCCGGCCCGGAGTGGAAGACCCAGAGCATGACGCCGAAGGTGATGAAGTCGAACACGGAGCTGAGCGGGCCGAAGGAGAACATGAATCGGCGGATGAAGGCGATGTCCCAGTGCGAGGGCTTCCGCAGCTGCTCCTCGTCCACGTTGTCCGTCGGGATGGCCAGCTGACTGCTGTCGTAGAGCAGGTTGTTCAGCAGGATCTGCGAAGGAAGCATCGGCAGGAACGACAGGAAGAGCGAGGCCCCCGCGGCGGATGCCATGTTGCCGAAGTTGCTCGAAGTGCCCATCAGCACGTACTTGATGGTGTTGGCGAAGATCCGGCGGCCCTCGCCCACACCGTCGGCGAGAACATTCAGGTCCTTCTCCAGCAGGATGACGTCGGCCGCGTCCTTGGCAACGTCGGTGGCCGAATCGACGGAGATGCCCACGTCGGCCGCGTGCAGTGCGAGGGCGTCGTTGACCCCGTCGCCCAGGAACGCGACGCCCCCGCGGCTGAGCCGTTGCGCGTGCACAATGCGTGCCTTGGCCTCGGGACTCACGCGAGCGAAGACAGTGGTCCCGGCTATCGCTTCGGCCAGTTGCGCGTCGTCCAGGGCGTCGACCTCGCTACCCGTCATCACCCCCGATTCGGGGAGCCCCAGGTCATGGCAGACCTTCGCGGCGACCGCGGCGTTGTCGCCGGTGACGACCTTCACCGCGATGCCCAGCCCGGACAGCCTGCGCAGCGCCATGGCAGCATCCGGCTTGGGCGGATCGATGAACACCAGCAGGCCGGCAAGGGTCAGCCCTCGCTCGTCCTCAGGCCCCACAGCCTGCGTTCCGGTGGCGACGGGCCGGATGGCGACAGCGACCACCCGGTTGCCCGCGGAGAACTCCACCGCCAGCGCGTCACGGGCTGCGGGCGGGACGTCGACACAGCGGTCCAGCACCGTCTCAGGAGCGCCCTTGGTGACCAAGCTCAAGCGGCCGTCACGGTCCCTCAACAGGACGGACACCATGCGTCGTTCGTGATCGAAAGGCAGCACCGAGACCTGCGCGTACCCGTCCAGACCGGCCCGCCCGTCGGCGGTGGCCGGGGAGCGCCACAGGGCCTGGTCCAGCGGGTTTCCCCCGACGTCCTGCGCGTCGCGCGCCTCGTTCTCCGTACCGAGGAGTCCCCACCGCACCACTGCCGCGGCATGTTGGCCGCCGGCCGGCACGGCGCGCATGTACTCGATCCGGCCCGTGGTGAGCGTGCCGGTCTTGTCGGTGAACAGTACATCGACATCGCCCAAGTCCTCGATGCACACCAGCCGTTTGACCAGCACCTTGCGCCGACTCATCCGCCGCGAACCGGCGGCCAGACTGGTCGACACGACTGCGGGCAGAAGCTGCGGGGTGATCCCCACCGCGATGGCGAGCGAGAACAGCAGCGCGTCGATGATCGGCTTGTGCAGCACTACATTGATCACGAAGATCGAGGTCGTCAGAGCGCCCGCGACGTAGACCAGCAGCATGGAAAAGCGCCGCAGGCCGACCTGGAACTCGGTGTCCAGGGGGTGGGTGTCGAGCCCGGCAGCGATCTTGCCGAACTCGGTCCGCGGTCCGGTGGCCACCACGACCCCACGTGCGGCACCGGTACGAACGACCGTGCCCATCAGTGCGCACCCGGACAGCTCTGCCAGGGGGGTCCCGGCCGTGACCGTGGCGAGGCTCTTGTCCACCGGAAGGGACTCTCCGGTCAGCACAGACTCGTCGCACTCCAGACCGGTGACCGCGGTCAGCCGCAGGTCGGCCGGCACGATGTCGCCCAGACGCAATTCCACCAGGTCGCCGGGGACCAGCGCTGTGACATCGACAGGCGTGGCCCTGCCGTCACGCCGTGCCACGGTCTGATGGTGGACCTGGGAATGCAGCGCCTCGGCCGCCTTTTCGGCCCGGTACTCGTTGACGAAGCCCAGTCCCACCGACGCAGTCACGATGAGCCCGATGACCACCGCATCGCTGCGCTCTCCCACCAGGAAGGACGCGACGGCTGCTGCCGCCAACAGACCGAGCAGCGGTGAGCGGAGCTGATGCCACAGGACCGGAAACACACGGGCACGATGCGTAGCCACCGCGTTGGAGCCGTACTGTGCCTGGCGTCGCAGAACCTCCTCGCCGGTCAGGCCTTCGCCGTCGACGACGTCGAGCGCGCGAAGCACATCGGCCGCCGGCAGAGCCGCGGCCGACACCACCCCCTGCGCGAGCGCGGGCGGTTGCGTCGGAGTGAAGACGCTCATCGTCTTCGGCTTCCGGAGACGTCGGAGCCCCCGTGCGAGCACGTGCTGGTCTCCTGATCTCGGCGCTGCAGCCTGGTCATAAGCATCGCGGCCTTTCGCCAGGCTGCGGGGATGGGCGCAGCTGAGGGTGTCGGCTGTCACCGTCGCATCGCCGGACGGCGGGGGGTAGGGGCGGTTCGACCCTTGTCAGGGACGTTCGGCCCAAGCGGTCCGGCCGGAGAGCAGCAGGACGGCCTCATACCCCCTGGACGCGAGGGGTACGTACCGGGAACGCCCGCTTTCCGGCGCCAGGTTTCGATCCGACGCCTCAGCGCGCGACGGACACACGGTTGTCCGTGTCCACCGATCGGGCCTGCACGGCCGTCGGGGACCTGTGCACGTGACGACGCAGCAACCGAACGGCGAGCGCATCGAGTGTCGCCGCGGCGACGAACGTCACGCCTGCGGCAACAATGAGAAGTACCGCGAACATCGTCCAGAACTCCGGCGTGAGACTCGTACCCATGGTTCTCACTTCCTCCGGGTCGCCTTCGTTTCCTTCCCTTGCAGCCAACTCCATGGGGAATCACGGCACATGTGCCAAGCGGTTCGACATGAGGTAGGAACGGGCCCTTGCGCCGCCGAAGCCCCTGCGTGTCGTGGGCCAGGCATCTCGGTCCGACCCGCCGACCTGCGTTTACCGGCCAGGAGAGATACAAGTGATAGGGGAGTCGACGCGACGGACGCGACGGGAGGACACGTACGGCGCGCCACGGCTCTGCTGTGCCTCTGCGGACCGAGAGCCCGGGGGCAGGATGGGCGACGAATGGACATGGAGAACGCCGGCTCCCCCGGAAACGGCCGACTTCCGGATCCGGTCACCGCGGCCACGGCAGTCGTCGACGCGCGCGGGATCGTGACGGGATGGAGCACCGGCGCCCAGCGATTCCTCGGCTACCCGTCCGAGGACGTCGTCGGGCGTCCCGCGGCCGGCCTGCTCGGCCGGAATGCCGACGCCTCGGTGGACTTCTCGGCAGCTGGTGCGGAATGGCGGGGAAACCCGCCCCTGCGACACCGCGACGGCCATGACGTGGAAGCCGAGCTGCAGGCGTACGCGTCAGTCGACCGCGAGGGCGGCACACAGTGGCTCATCGTGGCCACGCCGTCGCAGCAGCCGTATCCGCGTCCGGCGCCGCCTCCGTATGAAGCCGAGGCCACGACAGAGGAAGCCTTCGCGCAGTGCCACCTGCCTGTGATGATCTACGACGCCGAGTTGCGGGCCCTGCGCGGGAGCGCCGGCGCGGTCCGCGCACTGGGGCTCTCGGAGCGGCAGATGCGTGGTCGGCTCGTGACCGAAATCCTGCCTCCGCACATCTGCACCAAGGTCGAGGAGGGGATGCGCAGAGTTTTCGAGACGGGAAGGCCGGAGTATTTCCACGTGCAGGGCCGACCACGGCCAGAAGCCCACGGACGCGACTGGGCCGTCACCGTGTCCCCCGTCAGGAACCCGGCAGGGGAGGTACGCCACGTTCAGCTCGTGGCGCTCGACATCACCGAACTGCACCGGGCCCGAGAGCGGCTCGCCCTGCTGAACGACGTCAGCTCGCACGTGGGCAGCACGCTGGATGTGACACGCACGGCACAGGAAATGGCCGACATCGCGGTGGGCCGACTCGCCGACTTCATCAGTATCGACCTGCTGGACTCGCTGCTGCGCGGCTTGGAGCCCAGGCCGTCCGACGACGGTTCCATCGGTCTGTGCCGCGTCGCGCAGCAGTCCGTCCTGCCCGGTGTACCCGAGTCGGTGATCCAGCCAGGAGACATCGACTACTACCCGGAATCCTCACCCCCCGCCCGCTGCCTGCTCACCGGCCGTTCCTCACTGCACCGCACCCTGGACGCAGCCGTCGGCAGCTGGCAGACGGCCGACCCCGAGCGCGCGGAGAAGGTCCGCTCCTTCGGGATGCACTCGATCATGGTGGTCCCACTGCGTGCCCGAGGTATCACGCTCGGGGTGGCCGTGCTCGTGCGCCACCGGCGCCGGCATCCGTTCGACGACGACGATCTGCTTCTCGCGGACGAGATCGCCGCTCGGACTGCCGTCGCCGTTGACAATGCCCGCCGCTTCACCCGCGAGCGGAACACCGCCCTGGCCCTGCAGCGAAGTCTGCTTCCTCATGGGCTCGCCGCCCAGGATGCCGTGGAGGTGGCTCACCGCTACCTGCCGGCGCGCTCCCGGGCCGGGCTGGGCGGCGACTGGTTCGATGTCATCCCCCTGTCAGGCGCCCGGGTCGCCCTGGTCGTCGGAGACGTCGTCGGCCACGGGCTGCGGGCCTCGGCCACCATGGGGCGGCTGCGGACCGCGGTGCGCACTCTGGCCGACGTCGACCTGCCTCCCGAGGAACTCCTCGTCCATCTCGACGACCTGGTCACTCATCTCAAGTCGGAGGAGGGCGCCACCGCGGATTCGGAACTCGACGTCGTCACCGATCTCGTCGCCACCTGTCTGTACCTGGTCTACGATCCGGTCTCGCGCCGCTGTTCAGCCGCCGCAGCGGGCCATCCCCCACCCGCCGTGGTGACGCCCGACGGCAGAGCCGAATTCATCGAGCTGTCGGCCGGACCTCCGCTGGGGGTGGGCGGCCTCCCCTTCGAAGCCGTCGAATGGGAGGTACCCCGGGGCAGCCTCTTGGCGCTGTACACAGACGGCCTCGTCGAAGTTCCCGGACACGACCTCGACAGGGGCATGGCACTGTTGCTTCGACAACTGGAACAACCCGCGCGCTCACTCGATGCCACCTGCGACGACCTGATCCGGACCATGCTCTCTGCGCAGCCATCGGACGACGTCGCCCTCCTTCTGGCACGCACGCGGTCCCTCGACTCGGACCAGGTCGCCACCTGGGACCTGCCCTCCGAACCGGCGGCCGTGGCGGGCGCTCGGCGCGAGGTCTCCCTGCGAATGGCGGACTGGGGACTCGACGAGGCCGTCTTCACGGCCGAGTTGATCGTGAGCGAACTGGTCACCAACGCGATCCGCTACGGCGACCCTCCCGTCCAGTTGCGCCTGATCCGAGGCACCGCGCTCATCTGCGAGGTCCGTGACAGCAGCAGCACCGCCCCGCACATGCGGAGAGCCCGCACGTTCGACGAAGGCGGGCGCGGCCTGATGATGGTCGCCCAGCTGGCCGAGCGGTGGGGAACGCGCCACCTGCCCGGGGGGAAGTCGATCTGGGCAGAGATCGGCATCCCGAACGAGCAGCCGTAGGGGCGGTCACTGTCCGGCGATGCCGGTCATCGCCGTACCTCCTCGACCGTCGTCGCGTCTGCAGACACCTCCAGTCCATCGCGCCCGGTCCCCTCCCGCTGAGGCCGAACAGCCCCTATCCGGGTCCCTGAAGTCCCTTTTCTCCCGCGCAATCGCCGTCAGACTGTGAGGAAGGGGGGCCTCGACATCCGGCGGCGATCACCATGTCCGACCTCACCAGCACCGAGCTCTACGAAGTGACCATGCCCTCGGACACCGCCGTTTGCCGCTCCCCCGCGTATGACGTCTTCGGCGACGGCAGCGAACCCTCACGCCGCAGGCGATGCGGCGTTCACGGCGGTGGCCCTGCGCGGCGCCGAGCTGCGGGCCGTGCTCGACTGGCCGGACCGGCATGAAGGGAAGCCACCATGACCACGGAACCTCTTGACGTGAACACCGTCACGGCGCTCGTGACGGACGCCACCGCCGCGCCCTCGCTCCACAACGCTCAGCCCTGGGCGTTCCGCTACCTGCGGGACACCGGCGTCCTGCGCCTGTACGCCGACCCGGAGCGCACACTCCCGCGCACCGACCCGGAGAATCGAGGCCTGCGCATAGGCTGCGGCGCCGCCCTGCTCAACCTGCGCGTGGCCGCCGCCGCGGCGGGCCTGGCCCCGGTCGTCCGCCTGATGCCCGATCCGGCCCTGGCGGAGTTCCTCGCCGAGGTACATCTGTGCGGCACCGGACCACCCGACGACGCCCTCGCCCGGCTCGCCCCCTCGATCCAGCTGCGTCACTCCAGCCGCCTGGCCTTCCGCGACAAAGAAGTCCCAGCCGCCACAAAGGAAAGGCTCGCCGAGGCGGCCCGCGCCGAGGGCGCGCAGTTGCGGTTCCCGGACACCTGGCATGTGCAGTCGATTCTCGCGTCGGTGCGGGACGCCGAGGACCGGGAAGCACTCGAACCGGGAGTGCGCGAGGAAACGGTGCGGTGGACACGCACGGAGCCGTCAACTGCCGATGGGGCGGCGGACGGCATCCCCGCCGAGGCCTTCGGTCCGCGACAGCGCGGTGCATCGGCCCCTGTACGTGACTTCGCCGTCGGCCGTCCGGTGCCCGGGCGCGGCTGGGCGCGTTTCGAGCAGAACCCGAACATCGCTTTGCTCGGGACGGCCCGTGACGAGCCGGTGGACTGGCTGTGCGCCGGTCAGGCACTGGAGCGGGTCCTGCTCCAGGCCACCACGGACGGGCTGGTCGCCTCGTTGACGTCCCAGCCCCTGGAGTGGTCGGAGATCCGGTGGGCCGTCCGCGACCCGTTCTCGGCCATGGCGCACGTCCAGATGGTGATCCGGCTCGGCTACGGCCCCGAGGGCCCGGCGAGCCCCCGGCGGCCGGTGGCCGATCTGCTCGACGTCCGCTGACGCGGACACATCCGACTCCCGCTCGCACGCGAGCCGGCGCGCGGTCGCCGTGGGTTACACCAGGAACCCGAGATCGACCGGCTTCTTGAGCTTGTACGCACGGTCGCCGACGAAGAACAGGACCGCGGTGTGGGTCTCGCACATGCCCGCACGGACCAGCGGATCGCCGTCGTGCCGGGCACCCGAGCGGGGCGAGGCAGCGGCGTGAGGCCCCGGCGTCTCGTCGGGGCCTCGCTCAGTCATGAGGAACGACGGCGGCCGGGCAGTGCCCATGGTGAATGGCGGCCTGCGCCACCGGCCCCAGGTGCGGCGCCAGACCATGACGGTGCCGACGCCGGCCCACCACCAGCAGCGCGGCGCCCTCGGCGGACCGTACGACCGCCTTGGCAGGGCTTTCGAGACGGATGCTGTCGGCCACCTCCACCCGCGGGTACTTCTCTCGCCACCGGTGAAGCGCCTTGCTCACCTCCTCGTGCGCCTCGCGCGTCATCTCTTCGGTGACCCCGTGGTCCACGCCCCAGGGCACATGTGCGTGCAGCGGCACGCTGCGACCGTGGACGGCCAGGAGCGGTACGTCTCTTGCCGCGGCGGTCCGGAACGCGAATTCGAGCAGGTCGTCGGAGGATCCGTGCAGCTTCAGGGCTACGACCACAGGGCGCCCGGGCTCGGAAGGCGTCTTCTGTTCCTGGGGGTCGGCGCGGACCAACACCACCGGCCGTTCGGCCCGTGCCACGACGGGCATGCTGATGTCACCCAGGAAATAGCTCTCGACGGACTCCAGCCCGCGCGAACCGAGCACCGTGATCTCCGACTCCGACGCCGCTTGGAGCAGGGCGCTCTGGGCGTCGTCGGCGACCAGGTTCCCGACGACGGACAGGCCCGGGTGGCGGGCTTGGAGCTCCGCCTGGGCGGTGTGGACCAGACGCTTCGCCCAATAGTTCTGATCGACTTCGCCGGCGACCCGGGACGATGCCGGCGCCAGCATCGGCCACGCGTGCAGCAGGCGCAGAGGGAGCTTGCGCTTCTCGGCTTCGTCGGCGGCCCAGCGGGCGGCGGCCAGGCTCTCGGGCGATCCGTCGAGGCCCACGGTGACGGCTGGTTGCATGGCGGCGGCCTCCATCTCGTACGAAGCTGGAAATGATGGTGAACGAGTCCGCGAACGGAGCTTGGTCCGTGCGTCGCCTGCGCACCGGGGTGATGCGTTCTCTCAGGATCACCCCCAACTCCTCCGTGGCGCATGTGGAGCCCCGGAGGAGGAGCCGAAGAGGTGGAATCCGGCATGAGAGGTGACACGAACGTGGCGAGTCCCCTCGTGGTCGGAGTGGACGGATCCGAGACACCTGGAGGCGCCTCGTCGACGAGGGGCGCAGCGCCTTCGCCGTGGTACTGGTGTCCAGAGGACTCGGGGACCTCACCGGCCTGCTCCTGGGCTCGGTCAGTCTTGTTGTGGCGGCACGTACCGACGGCCCGGTCGTCGTGGTCCGCGGCGCTCCCGAGCATCGCGCCGACCGGTTCGGGAGCGTCGTCGTGGGTGTCGAGGACGGGGAGGGCAGCGGCACGGCCGTGGACTTCGCGTTGCGTGAGGCGCGGGTGCGGCGCTGCCGGCTCGTGGCGTCGCACGCCTGGAGCACACCGGCCGGTGCCTGTACGACACCGCGAGCCACGTCGTGGTTGCTGGAGGCTCATCGGCGGCCGCCGGCGCAGGTACTGGACGACGCCCTGCGCGGCCGTGCCGAAAAGTACCGCGACGCCACGGTGAGCCGGCGACTGATCGAGAAACCGGCACGCCCGGCGCTGCTGGAAGCCGCGTCGAACGCGGACCTGCTCATCGTGGGCGCGCGGCGGCGACTTGGGCATCCTGGTCTGCAACTGGGCCTGGAGCTTCTCCTGCCAGTGCGACAGCACCCAGCCGAAGCCGCTGGTTGTCGCATGCTCCGTGCAGTCGGCTACCCCGGGAGCTCCGTGCGCTCCCACCACTCGTAGACGGGCAACTGGCCCTGCTCGGTCTCCTGCTGACGCGTCGTGGCCCGGAAGTGCTCGTACCCTCCACGGAACGGCACTTTGACGTCGAGGTCGGGCGCCGGAACCGAGACGATCCGCTCAGGAAGATCGTCAGGGCCACCCTCAAGAACTGCTCTTGTCGCGTCGGTCATGACCAGATCTTCTCTGCCCATGCCGGAGCGCACCCCCGCGACGCGCCGAGGTGCGCTCCGGCCGTTCGCGTGGCGGGCGATGTTGGCCGACTTCCCGGCGTGGGACCGGCTTTCACCTCGATCGGGGTCGATCGGCCCTGGTGGAACGGGAGGGCGCGTGATGTGCTGGTAGTGGCGGGAAGGACCCCTTCGAGACGCGGAGAAGCGGCCGGCAGCCGCGCACCGCGCAATCCGGACCCGCGAGAAGCGGGTGGCGCCCTTCCCGTCCAGCCATGCCGTGGCCGGGTCGCCGATGCCGCGAGCCTCGGCGGATCCAGGTGACGAGCACGATCCAGGCCTCGATGACATCGCTGTGCCGGCGCAGCGGATTGCTTCGCCAGCGCCACATCCTCACGGTGGTCCGCTTCTTAGGGCGTGTCCGTGTCATCTTCACCGCCCCCTTGCCGTACCGGCGGCTCCACCTCGCTCTGTTCGGGGCGGTCGGGGTCGGTATCGGGGAGGTCGGGGTCGAGGTTCGGGTGGCGGGGCGGCCCGGCCAGCACGCATCGCACGTCGACGACTCCCGGCACCGCCCGGGCGAGCCGGGCGGCCAGCGGAATGAGGGCGGTCTCGTGAACCCGGCCGGCAAGGGTGACGACACTGTCGTGCACCTCGACCCGGATCGGTCCGGTGTGCGTACCGAAGATCCGTAGGACGACCTCCCGGCGCACCTCCTCGGCGATGTCCTCGATCGGTGTACCACCCAAGGAGAACGGGCACCGTCGTGCTTCCTCCCAGCGGAACTCCCTACCCGTGACCGCTGTCCGGATCCAGGCGCGCCAGGGCCGGAAGTCCCGGGAAAGGGCTGGACGGCCCCTGCCACCGCCGGACGCCGGGGACGATCGTGAAAGGTGGTACCCCCAAACCGCACGGCATCGCAGCAAGAGAGAAGGCGGTGGAGACAATGACTCTCCCCCTCGTCGTGGGCGTCGACGGATCGGACGGCAGCCTCCTGGCCATCGACTGGGCGGTGGACGAGGCCACCCGCAACGGGCTTCCGCTGCGGCTGGTCTACGCCTCACTGTGGGAGCGTTACGAGGGAGCGTTGCCGACGATGAGCCGGGAGCGCACCTCCGAGAAAGTGCTGGCGGAGCACATCGTCGGTTCGGCGGCGGAACGCGTCCGCCGGCACAACCCCGATCTCAAGGTCTCCACGGAAGCGGTGGCCGCCGAGGCGGTGTCCGCGCTCCTGGACGAAGGAAAGAATGCCGCCGCCCTGGTCACCGGTTCACGGGGCCGCGGAGAGCTGAAGGGGACGCTGCTCGGCTCGGTGGGTCTGGCGGTCGCGGCCCGCGCGTCCTGCCCGGTCATCGTGGTCAGGGGTGACAAGGCCGCTCTGGCCGGCTCGCACGGGCGCATCATGCTCGGCGCCGGAGACCCCGAGACGGGCCATGAGGCCGTCCGGTTCGCGTTCCGGGAAGCCGAGGCACGTGGGTGTGAGCTGGACGTCGTCCGCGCCTGGCGCTGTCCTGTACGCGAGACGGCCGAGGACCGGGCGTCGGCCGAGGAGCCGGCCCATCAGCATGAGCAGCAGGCTTCCGCCCTGCTCGACACCCTTGTCGCCGACGCGGCGGCGGAGCATCCCGATGTGCGGCTGCGCAGGACACCGATCGAAGGATCGGCCCGCAAGGTGCTCGTCCAACGCTCGGCCGCCGCCGACCTGGTGGTCCTCGGGGCGCGGCGCAGGTCCGGTCGCTTCGGTCTCCAGCTCGGCCGTGTGTCCCACACCTTGCTGCATCACGCGGCCTGCCCGGTGGCCGTCGTACCGCAGACGGTCTGATCCGTCGCCGTCCGAGGGCGCCCATCAGGCGTTTCCGCGGACGGGGTCGTCGGCATCGTCAACGGCCTGGGCACCGGCGCCGATCCGGGGCCGGTCGGCCCCGCAGAGGGACCAATGGGTCCTGGGTCGGAGGCGCCGAGAAGAGAGACGCTCATGCTCGGAGCCGCACCGATCTCTGATGGTGCCGACTCCCTTCACGCACCGCCGCTCACGCGGCGGTGCCCTCTCGACGACGGAGGCTTGCTCCCATGACCCGCCAAGACGATCCCCGCGCAGCCGCCGAGCCCGCCGCCCCGCCGACCGAGATCGCCATCGCGGTGGACCGGCTGGTGACGAACGGGCTCAAGGCGCTCGCGGAGTACGAGGCACTCGATCAGGAGCAGGTCGACCTCATCGTCAGGAAGGCCTCGGTGGCGGCCCTGGACCAGCACACGGCGCTCGCGCGGCTCGCGGTGGACGAAACCGGGCGGGGCGTGTTCGAGGACAAGGCCGCAAAGAACATGTTCGCCTGCGAGTACGTCACCCACAGCATGGGCCCGATGAAGACGGTCGGCGTCATCGCCCGCGACGACATCGACGACATGATCGAGGTGGCGGAGCCCGTCGGCGTGGTGTGCGCGATCACACCCGTCACCAATCCGACCTCCACCACCATCTTCAAGGCGCTCATGGCGCTGAAGACCCGTAACCCGGTCGTGTTCGCCTTCCATCCCTCCGCCCAGCGCTCCAGCGCCCGAGCGGCCCGCATCGTCCGCGACGCGGCGGTCGCCGTGGGCGCGCCGGAGCACTGCGTGCAGTGGATCGAGGCCCCGTCCGTCGAGGCGACCGGCGCCCTGATGCGGCACCCGGGGGTCTCACTGATCCTCGCCACCGGCGGCAACGCGATGGTCAGGGCCGCCTATTCGGCCGGTAAGCCTGCCCTGGGGGTAGGCGCCGGGAACGTCCCCGCCTATGTCCACCGGGGCGCCAAGGTGCGCCGCGCCGTCAATGACCTGGTGCTGTCCAAGTCGTTCGACAACGGCATGATCTGCGCCTCCGAACAAGCTGTCATCCTGGACGGGGAGATCTACGACGCCGTCCTGGCGGAATTCCGCACCCTGCACGCCCACTTGGCCACCGCCGAGGAGAAGGCGATGCTGGAGGCGTTCCTGTTCCCCGTCGGCGCCGCCGGCTCGGGCTGCGAGCCCAAGGTCAATTCGGCGGCTGTAGGCCGGAGTCCGGCCTGGATCGCCGAGCAGGCCGGGTTCTCCGTACCGGCCGGCACGTCGCTGATCCTGGTCGAAGCCGACCGGGTCGGCCCGGACGAGCCCCTCACCCGGGAGAAGCTCTGTCCCGTCCTCGCCGTCCTGCGCGCCGACTCCGAACAGCAGGGCTTCGACCTGGCCGCCGACATGGTCGCCTTCCACGGGCAAGGCCACAGCGCCGTCATCCACACCGAGGACCCCGCGCTGGCGGAGGCGTACGGAAAGTACATGAAAACCGTGCGGATCATCGTCAATGCCCCTTCCTCCCAGGGCGCGATCGGCGGCATCTACAACAGCCTGCTGCCCTCGCTGACCCTGGGCTGCGGTTCGTGGGGCAGCACGTCCGTGTCCAACAACGTCAGCGCCGCTCAACTGCTGAACGTCAAGCGGGTCTCGACCCGTCACAACAACCTTCAGTGGTTTAAGGTCCCACCGAAGATCTACTTCGAGCCGGGGGCCATCCGCTACCTCGCCTCGATGCCGGACGTCCATCGCGTCACCGTCGTCACCGATGCGACGATGACCCGTCTGGGCTTCGTCGACCGGGTGGAGCGCGTGCTGCGGCGGCGCGGGGAGCCGATCACCATCCAGGTCATCGACAACGTCGAGCCCGAGCCCAGCATCGACTCGGTCCGGCGCGGCGCCCGCCTCATGGGCGACTTCCGCCCCGACACCATCATCGCCCTCGGCGGCGGCTCGCCCATGGACGCGGCCAAAGTGATGTGGCTGCTGTACGAGCAGCAAGCCGAGGGCAAGGACGTCGACTTCGCCGACATGCGGCACAAGTTCTCCGACATCCGCAAGCGCGCCTTCCGCTTCCCCGTCCTGGGCAAGCTCGCCCGTCTCGTGTGCGTCCCCACCACCTCGGGCACCGGCGCCGAGGTGACCCCGTTCGCCGTCATCTCCGACCCCACCACGGGCAAGAAGTACCCGCTGGCCGACTACGCGCTCACTCCGAGCGTCGCCATCGTGGACCCGCTCCTCACCACCGGGCTGCCCCGCGCGCTGGCCGCCGACAGCGGCTTCGACGCCCTCACCCACGCCGTGGAAGCGTACGTGTCCGTCTACGCCAACGACTTCACCGACGGCCTGGCCCTGCACGCGATCCGGCTGATATTCGGCAACATCGAGGCAGCGGTGAACGACCGAGCGGACCGGCCTCAGGCCAGGGAGAAGATGCACAACGCCGGCACCATCGCGGGCATGGCCTTCGGCAACGCGTTCCTCGGCATCGTCCACGCCATGTCGCACACGCTCGGCGCCACCTTCCACATCGCGCACGGCCGGACCAACGCCGTTCTGCTGCCGCATGTCATCCGCTACAACGGGACCGTCCCGACGAAGCTCACCGGCTGGCCCAAGTACGAGGACTACCGCGCTCCAGAACGCTTCCAGGACATCGCCCGCACGCTCGGCCTTCCCGCGACCACCGCGGCCGAGGGCGTCGAGTCACTGGCCGCGGCGGTGGAGCGGCTCCGCGACTCTTTGGGCATCGAGTCGTCGTTCCAAGCCCTCGGCATCGACGAGCGCACCTTCCTCGACGCCTTGCCCCAGCAGTCCCTCAACGCGTACGAGGACCAGTGCGCGCCCGCCAACCCGCGCATGCCCATGCTCGATGACATGCAGGAACTCATGCGCGCGGCCTACTACGGCCGTCCGGGCGCCGAGCCGTCGAAGCGACCGTAGACCGTGGATCGGCCCCGCCACTGCTGCCGGCCTCGGCCGAGGCCGGACATCCCTGAGGAGGAACTCCGTATGAGCACCGAGGACACCGACGCGACCCCCCTGGTTCGGTTGCGCTTCGATGGTGCCGTGGACGAGCAGACCCTGGCGTACGCCCGCGCGAAGATCGACGCCGTCGTGAACAGGCCGGGGCTTCCCGCCGTCACCGGCGAGGTTCGCATCGTGCGCGCCGCCGCTCACCACACGGACCGGCCTTGGTCGGCCACCGCCGAGCTGCATGTGGGTGGTCACCAGGTGATCGCCACCGCCGAGGAGAGGACAGGCACGGAGGTGGTCGATCGGCTCCAGGACAGGCTTCGCCGTCAGACCGACAAGGCCGGGCACACCCGGGACGCCGGGCATCGGACCGCGCCCCCGCCCTGGCGCGACCTTGACCAGCCGTCGCATTCGGCCGAGGAGCCCGGCCGTGCGGCGGAGGCCTCCCCCACGGCGTGAATCCAGGGGTGGCATCTGCAGATTCGGTTCAGACCACGATCCGCCGTCCCGTGACGGCGTGCGGCTCGATGCGCACCCAGACGTCCCGTCTGCCTCCGGCCCACGGGGCACTGTATGCCTGTTCCGCGAGCCGACGCGCCTCTCCGGGATCCGTCACCGTCTGGGCCTGGCCTCGGACGAGTACGCTCCATCCCTGGCTGAATGTGTCGTCGATGCGGTCGACCTCGAAGGCGACCTGCGAGCCGGCCGCCAGCGACGGAGTAGCACCGTGGGCGGTTCTGAAGACGATGGCGGTGTCGATCACGCTGTAGTTGACAGGGACAATCACCGGGCCCTCGGCTGTGGACACCGCCAGCCGACCCACACCGTGCTGTGCCAGCAGGTCGGCGCATTCGGCACTGCTCAGGTGGGTGAACTCGGGGGCGCGACCAGCCTGTGCGGAGCCAGGGGGCAGGTCGACGTCCCCGCCGGTCAGCGCCGACGCCGTGGTCCGCAGAGCGGCGGCCAGCGTGAGCAGGACTTCCCGGCTCGGGGCGGTGCCAGAATGCTTCTCCAAGTGCGCCAGATACGTGGAGGCCATCCCTGCTCGGGCGGCCACCTCCTCTGTCGTCAGCCCGAGTTGAGTGCGGCGCGCGACAAGCCGGCGGCCCAGATCACCCGAGGACACACCCTCCGACACGTGCGTGTGGGTCCGCTCGTCCATAACCTGTCACGTCCTCTCATGAGGCGGTCCGTGCGGCGGCTTCACCACCCGCCACAACCTGAGAAATGCCGGAATTGCACGATAAGTTCATCTTGGACCTCTCTTGCTGTGCCTCGCATGGGCCGTCCGGCCCATGCGGGCGATCCAGTCGGCCCGGGCGCCCAACCACACGGGCCGGACCCAGGTGAGCAGCGCTCTCAAGGCCGGAGTCAAGATCACTGTCTGGCAGGATCGACAGGGCCGGCTTGACCGCCCCGGCATCCGGCTGACAGCCGTCGGATGCTTCCGCCGATCGCGAGGTCCCTATCAGCCCCGGTGGCACGCGCGCAATCCGTGTGAGGTCGACTGACGCGAGGCCGGCTGTGGTGCCCGGTGCCATGTCGGCTCCGCCCGCCCGCTTCTAAGGTTCCGCAACGCCTCGATGTGCCCGGCGCCCAGTGATGCGCCGACGGCCGTAAGAGCACCGGGGCACTCGACGAAGGAGCCGCCGATGCCACATCCATCAGCCCATGGACGCCACTGGAGCCGGTGGGGCGGCGCCCTGCCCCGTCTCCTCACTGTCGTCGCCCTCGTCCTGGGCGTCGCGCTGACCGGTCCCGCGCCCGCTCACGCCGCCGTCGCACTCACGCGCGTCGGCAACTTCGGCTCCAATCCCGGCGCGTTGAACATGTACGTGTACCGGCCGGCGTCCCTGCCCGCGAACCCGCCCGTGGTCGTCGCGCTGCACGGGTGCACCCAGAGCGCCCAGGTCTACGCGGACAACTCCGGGCTGCCCCAACTCGCCGACCGGGACAAATTCCTGCTCGTGCTCGCGGAGACCACCTCTTCGAACAACCTCAACAAGTGCTTCAACTGGTTCCAGTCGAGCGACAACCAGCGCGATCAGGGGGAAGCCCTCTCCATCAGACAGATGGTGAGCAGCGCCGTCTCCACGTACGGAGCGGACTCCCGGCGCGTCTACGTCACCGGTCTGTCCGCGGGCGGCGCCATGACCGCGGTCATGCTCGCCACCTACCCGGACGTCTTCTCCGCCGGCGCGGTCGTCGCGGGACTGCCCTTCAACTGTACGAAGGACAACAGCCCGTACGTGTGCATGAACCCCGGGGTCGACCTCAGCCCGAGCGACTGGGCCCAGCGGGTGCGCGACGCGTACCCGTCGTACACCGGACCGTGGCCGCGCACGGCCATCTGGTACGGCGACCAGGACACGACGGTCGCTCCGCTCAACGCCGGTGAGCTGCGCGATCAGTGGACGGCACTGCACGGGCTGCCCCAGACCCCCACCCGCACCACCAGCATCGGGCCCGACTCCACCCGGCACGACGAGTACCTGGCCGCGGACGGCACGGTCGCCGTCGAGGTCGACCGGGTTCCCGGCATCGGTCACGGCACCCCGGTCGAACCGGGCACCGGCGCCCAGCAGTGCGGCAGCACGGGCGCCCCGTACTTCCTGAGTTCGATCTGCTCCAGTCACTGGATCGCCCGGTTCTTCGGCCTAGACGGCTCCGGGACCGGAACGGGCTCATTGCCCGCGCCGACCGGGCTGGCGGCGACCGGAGCCACCGACACGAGCATCAGCCTGAGCTGGAACGCCGTCAGCGGCGCCACGGACTACGTCGTCCACCGCGACGGCACCCCGGTCGGAACACCGAGCGGCACGTCGTACACGGACACCGGGCTGCAGACGGGCACTTCGCACGCCTACACGGTCGCCGCCCGGGACGCCGGCGGCACGGCGGGATCCGGCTCGGAGGCGATCACCGCAACCACCACCGGCGGCACCACCGCCTGCTGGACGGGCAGCAACTACAGCCACGTCCAGGCGGGACGGGCCACCACGAGCGGTGGCTACAGCTACGCCAAAGGCTCCAGCCAGAACATGGGTCTCTACAACACCTTCGTCACGCACACCCTGAAGGAGTCGCCCACCGGCTACTACACCGTTGCCGACAGCGGCTGCCCCTGACCGGCCCGCAGCTCTCCAGTCCGGCGAGGCGACCAGGCCCGCCATGGTGGCCGGCGACCCTATCGGGGCCGCCACCATGGTGGGCCGGCACATGTCCCGAGCAGTCACGTCGCCCCTAGCCTCCGGTGCGTCCACCACGAACCACTCGACCCGGAGGCCCCGGATGCCCTCAGCCCGTACGACCGTCGCCCCGCCCCGCGGACGACGGCCCAGATGGCGCGTCGCTCTCGGAGCACTGTCCCTCGCCGCCGCCTGTTCGACCGTCCCCGCGCCGGCCGCGGCGGCGCCCGCCGTGGTCGGCGACGGGACACCGGGCGGGCACTGCGCCGCACGCGATCTGCCGCCGCGCGTGCCGGGCGCGGACTTCCAGCAGGCCGACTGCCTGGACGAGTTGACCACCGCCGGGACCGTGGCCTCGGGCCACACCGACCCGGCCGACTACGCGGGCCTCACGCCCAAGGACCTGCCCACGCCCAGCGGAGTCCCCGGGATCCAGATCGACGGCTACTTCCCCGACACGTCCACCACCGACACCAACCACGGCTGGAACCACGACGCGCAGTTCGTCATCCGCCTTCCCGACCGCTGGAACGGCGGGCTGGTCGTCGCCGGAACACCGGGCAACCGCGAGCAGTACGCCAACGACCGAGCGATCTCCGACTGGGTGCTCTCCCGCGGCTACGCCTACGCCGCCACCGACAAGGGCAACACCGGGCTCGCCTTCTACCGCGACGGCCGCCGGCCCGGCGACGCCATCGCCGAGTGGAACATGCGGCTCACCCAGCTCACCCGGGCCGCCCGCTCCGTCGTCAGGCAGCGATATCACCGGCCCCCGGCCCGCACCATCGCCACCGGCATCTCCAACGGCGGCTACCTCGTCCGCTGGCAGCTGGAGAACCATCCCGAGCTGTTCGACGGAGGAGTCGACTGGGAGGGCACGCTGTGGCGCTCCGACGGCCCCGACCTGCTCACCTTCCTGCCGCCCGCACTCCGCCACTACCCCGTGTACGCGGCCGGGGGCGCCGGGAGCGAGCAGGCCCAGGAGGCCATGCACGCCGCGGGCTACCCGGCCGGCTCGGAATTCCTGTGGCCGTATCACCACCAGGTGTACTGGGACCTGACCCAGCGCATCTACCGCGAGGAACTGGACCCCGGGTACGACGGCGCGACCGAGGCGGGAACCCCGTACTGCGCCTCCGGCACCCCCGGCTGCGACGCCGACTACGACTACGCCACCCGGCCGGGAGCGGTCCACCGCGCCGTCGACCGCATCGCGCTGACCGGACGCATCGGCAAGCCGCTCATCACCCTCCAGGGCACACTCGACGTGCTGCTGCCCATCAGCCAGGACTCCGACGTCTACGCCCGCATGGTGCGCGCGGCCGGGCGGGGCGGGCTGCTGCGCTACTACCGCATCGAGGACGGGACGCACACCGACTCGCTCGTCGACACCTTCCCCGACAAACTCCGACCGATGGTCCCCTGCCACCGCTCCGCCTTCACTGCCCTCGAACGATGGCTGGCCGGCGAGGGCCGTCCTCCCGCGGGCCACACCGTCCCGCGCCCGGCCGACGCCGACCGGACGACGCTGCTGACCAGTTGCCCGCTGGAATGAAGCGTGTCTCTTCGCGGCTCCCGACGGTAGCGGCCGGACACCGCGACCGGCGCTCGGCTCTCAGTAGGCGGACACACCGTGATCCCTGAAGCGTTGACGGACCCGGTCGATCATGGCGGGATCGGGAACGGGGTTGTCTCGCAGCGGGAACGGGATCCCGAGAGCGTCGTACTTCTCCGCACCGAGCTTGTGAAAAGGCAGTACGTCGACCCTGTCGACTGTGCTGAGCTTCGCGACGAACCGGGCCAGGGAGTCCACCGATTGCGGATCATCGGTCCAACCGGGGACCAGCACGTAGCGGATCCACATCGGGACGCCGAGGCGGTCAAGGCGCGTGGCGAAGTTCAGGGTGGGTTCGAGTCGACCGCCCGTCAGCTCACGATAGGTGCCGGTGTCGAAGGACTTGATGTCGAGGAGCACCAGGTCGGTGTCGGCGAGGAGTTGGTCGGTGGCGCGGGTGCCGAGGAAGCCGGAGGTGTCCAGGGCGGTGTGCAGTCCGGCTTCCTTGCAGCGGCGTAGCAGTGCGGCGGTGAAGGCGGGCTGGAGCAGGGGTTCGCCGCCGGTGATGGTCACGCCGCCGCCGGCGGTGGTGACGAACGGCCGGTACTTCTCGATCTCCGCCATGACCTCGTCGACGGTGGCCTCCCGGCCGTCACGCATGTGCCAGGTGTCGGGGTTGGCGCAGTAGAGGCAGCGCAGCGGGCAGCCGTTGACGAAGAGGACGAACCGGGTCCCGGGACCGTCCACGCCGGTGGACAGGTCCCAGGAGTGGATCCGGCCCGTCGTCATCGTCCTCACAGCGTTCCGTGGAAGGTCCGGCTGATCACGTCGAGCTGCTGCTCACGGGTCAGGCGTACGAAGTTGACGGCGTAGCCGGAGACCCGGATGGTCAACTCCGGGTACTTGTCCGGGTGTTCCATCGCGTCCTCCAGGGTGGCCCGGTCCAGGACGTTGACGTTCATGTGGAAGCCGCCGGAGGCCATGTACGCGTCGAGGATGCCGACCAGATGACCGGCGCGCTCGCCGGGCACGTGCCCCAGTCCCTCCGGAGTGATCGTCGTCGTCAGCGAGATGCCGTCGCGGGCGTGCTCATAGGGCAGTTTGGCGACGGAGAGCGCGGAGGCGGCCACCCCGTGCCGGTCGCGGCCGTTCATCGGGTTGGCGCCGGGTGCGAAGGGCTGTCCCGCGCGGCGGCCGTCGGGTGTGTTGCCGGTGTGCTTGCCGTAGACGACGTTCGAGGTGATCGTCAGCACCGACTGGGTGTGTTCGGCGTCCCGGTAGGCGGGGTGCTCACGCACCTTCGCCATGAAGGAGTCCACCAGGCCGACGGCGATGGCGTCCGCCCGGTCGTCGTTGTTCCCGTACGCCGGGTGGTCGCCCTCGATCTCGTAGTCCACGGCCAGCCCGGTCTCGTCGCGGATCACCTTGACCCGGGCGTACTTGACGGCGGACAGGCTGTCGGTGGCGACGGAGAGGCCGGCGATACCGCAGGCCATGAAGCGGTGCACGGGGTGGTCGTGGAGCGCCATCTCGATGCGTTCGTAGGCGTACTTGTCGTGCATGTAGTGGATGACGTTGAGCGCGTTGACGTAGGTCTCCGCCAGCCAGTCCAGCATGGCGTCGTAGGCCTTCGACAGTTCCTCGTACTCCAGGTACTCGCCGGTCAGGGGCGGCATCTCGGGGGCGATCCGCTCGCCGCTGATCTCGTCCCGGCCGCCGTTGACCGCGTACAACAGCGCCTTGGCGAGGTTGACCCGCGCGCCGAAGAACTGCATCTGCCTGCCGACGGCCATCGCGGAGACACAACAGGCGATCGCGGTGTCGTCGCCGGTGCACGGGCGCATCAGCTCGTCGGACTCGTACTGGATCGCGCTCGTGTCGATGGAGACCTTGGCGCAGAACTCCTTGAATCCGGACGGGAGTCGGGGCGACCACAGCACGGTCAGGTTGGGCTCGGGGGCCGGACCCAGGTTGTAGAGGGTCTGCAGGAAGCGGAAGGAGGTGCGGGTGACGAGCGGGCGGCCGTCCTCGCCGATGCCGCCGATGGATTCGGTGACCCAGGTCGGATCGCCGGAGAACAGCGCGTCGTACTCGGGGGTGCGCAGGAACCGTACGATGCGCAGCTTGATCACGAAGTCGTCGACCAGTTCCTGGGCGCGGGTCTCGTCGAGGACGCCCTTGGCCAGATCGCGCTGGAGATACACGTCCAGGAAGGTCGAGGTGCGGCCCAGCGACATCGCCGCCCCGTTCTGCTCCTTCACGGCGGCGAGATAGCCCAAGTAGAGCCACTGCACAGCCTCGTGGGCGGTTTCGGCGGGGCGGGAGACGTCGCAGCCGTAGGTCGCGGCCATCCGGGTCAGCTCGTCCAACGCCCTGATCTGCTCGGCGAGTTCCTCGCGGTCGCGGATGATGTGCTCGGTCGACGGCGCGGCGTCGAGTCCGGCGCGTTCCGCGCGCTTGGCGACGATGAGCCGGTCCGTGCCGTACAGCGCCACACGCCGGTAGTCGCCGATGATCCGGCCGCGGCCGTACGCGTCGGGCAGACCCGTGATGATGCCGGCCTTGCGGGCGGCGCGCATCGCGGGCGTGTACGCGTCGAAGACACCGTCGTTGTGGGTCTTGCGGTAGGTGCCGAAGACGCGGGTGACGAAGTCGTCGGGCTCGTAGCCGTACGCCTTCAGGCTGTTCTCGACCATCCGCAGGCCGCCGTTCGGCATGATGGCGCGCTTGAGCGGCGCGTCGGTCTGCAGGCCGACGATCAACTCCCGCTCGCGGTCGATGTATCCGGGCGCGTGCGAGGTGATCGTCGAGGGGGTCCCGGTGTCGACGTCGAGGATTCCCCTGCGCCGCTCCTCCGGGAAGAGCGCGCTGACCGTGCCCCAGACGGCCCGGGTGCGCTCCGTCGGGCCGGCCAGGAAGGCCGCGTCTCCTTCGTAGGGCGTGTAGTTGGCCTGGATGAAGTCGCGGACGTCGATGCGCTCGCGCCACGCCGTCCCGGCGAAGCCCTGCCATGCCTCGGCCGTCCGGCCACCAGCCGTCACCGTTGCGGTCATCGCCGGTCTCCCTTCACGCTGCGCGGAATGTCCTGCACTGCCGATACTTGTCGGCCGGGGTGACCGGGACGAGGGCCGGACAGTACCGGCCGGGACGCCGAACGCCCTCGCCCGAGGGCCGTTCGGCCCACCCCGTGATCGCGGAAGGTCAGGAAGGCCCCTGCAGCCCGTACTCCGGACGACCTGCGACGAGTTCCCGGCCGGTGACCAGTTCGGACACGATGCGGATGAAGACATCGCTGGGCGAGGCCACCCAGGAACGGGGTCCTGTCCGGGTCAGGCGATGGTGCTCGGCGGGATCGCTCACCACCATGGCGCGCCCCGTCACGACCACGCTCCAGCCGGAGTGCGCCGCCGCGTCCACCACGTCGGCCTCGAACGCCACCACCACACCGTCGATGGAACGGGCCAGTTCCGAGTCCGCCGACGTCCGCAGCACGACGGCGGACTCCGCGTCGAGACAGAAGTTGACCGGCAGGACCGCGGGCAGGGCGTCCCGTGTGTGGACGACCCTGCCGATGGGCACCCCGCCGAGCCGGTCCAGGCATTCCTGCCTGCCGAGTTCACGAAATCCGTCGTCGGGGTTCATCAGCGGAGCCAACTCTCACGCGGTACAGCGCTTCGGCCACAAGCGACGCCTCTGCCTGTGGCAAGACAGCAATCGGGGCCAGGTCTCATCGGCCTCAGCTCGGCCTCAGCGGTCTCCGGAGAACGGAGAAGGTCACTCCTTCCTGGTGTCGGGGCGCGGCGCCCGTATCACCGCACCGCGATCCGGCGTCCGCTGATCCGGTCCTGCTCGACGCGTACCCACAGGTCGCGCTCTTCGCCGCCGGCCCAGGGACGGCTGTAGGCGAGAGCGTCGAGCCGGCGCCTGATGTCGGGGTCGGTCACGGCCTGGGCGCTGCCCTGGACAAGTACGCTCCAGCCCTGGCTGAGGGCCTCGTCGACGTGATCGACCTGGAAGGCGACAGGGGATCCGACCGCTGCCGCAATCACCGAATCCGGCGCGGTCCTGAAGACGATCGCGCCGTCGATGACGCTGTAGTTGACGGGAAGGATGACAAGGCCGTCCTCGGTATCGGTGGCGAGCCTTCCGACGCCGTGCGTGGACAGTCGTGCAAGGCAGTCCTCGGGGCCGAGTTCGATCAGTTCGGAGTGCCCGGCGGCCTGGCCGAGGCCCGGCGGCAGGTCGGCCTCGCCGCCGTACAGGGCGGCGACGCTCGTGTCGAGGGCGTCCGCGAGCCGGATCATGACGCCGGCTCCGGGCGTCGCCGTGGACTGTTCTTCCAGGTACTGGAGGTAGCCGGCAGCGGTGCCCGCGCGGGCGGCCGCGTCGTCCCGGGTCAGGCCGAGTTCCTCGCGCCGCGCGGCGATACGCCGCCCGATGTCGCCCGGTGCCGCCGCGGGCGAAGCCGCCGTGCGGACCGTCGGCTGCGGTGTCTCCCTGATGTCCGGTGTCGCGACCGACATCGCCCCGGCTGTGCCCTCGTCCTGCGGTGTCCCGCTGGGCATGCCCCTTCGTGTCTGTTCGGACATGGCCTTCGCTTCCTTCCGTCAGGGCGTCCTGACCGTCAGGGCGTCGTGCCGCGGCTCGCCCAGGACCACCTTGAGCGCGCCGGTGTCGGCCGCCCGTGCGAAGACGTCGTACGCCTCTTCCATGTGGTCCAGCGGGAACGTGTGGGTGATGAGTGAGGCCGCCGGGAGCCGGCCGGCGGCCATCATGCGCAGCAGGGTGGGGGTGGAGTGGGTGTCGACCAGGCCGGTGGTGATCGTCACGTTCTTGATCCACAGGCTTTCGAGGTGCAGGGTCGCGGGCCGGCCGTGCACGCCGACGTTGGCGACGTGTCCGCCGGGCCGCACCATGCGCGTGCACATCTCGAAGCTCTCCGGGACGCCTACCGCTTCGACGACGACGTCGGCGCCGAGCCCGTCGGTGAGGTCGGAGACGAGTTGCTCGGCCTCCTCACCCGCCATCGCGACAGCGTCGGCGCCAAGACGCTTGGCGGCGTCGAGACGGGCCGGAGCGAGATCGACGGCGATGATCTTCTCCGGCGAGTAGAGGCGCGCCGTCGCGATCGCGGCGAGCCCGATGGGCCCCGCTCCTACGACGGCGACGGCGTCTCCAGGGCGTACCCGCCCGTTGAGCACGCCGACCTCATAGGCGGTGGGGAAGATGTCGGCCAGTAGAACCGCGTCCTTGCTGTCCACGGCTCCGGGCAGGAGGTACGTGGACAGGTCGGCGTGCGGGACGCGGACGTACTCGGCCTGCGTGCCATTGATCAGGTGGCCGAGGATCCAACCGCCGCCGCCGCGGCACTGGCCGTATGCGCCCTCCCGGCAGAAGCGGCAGCGGCCGCACGCCGTGATGCAGGAGACCAGGACACGATCGCCCGGTCGGACCGTGCGCACATCGCTGCCGACCTCGACGATCTCACCGACGGCCTCGTGGCCGAGGACCGTGCCAGGAGTCACCTCCGGCACGTCGCCCTTGAGGATGTGCAGGTCGGTGCCGCAGATGGTGACGGTGTCGACCCGGACAATGGCGTCGGTGGCCTCCTGAATACCGGGATCCGCCACGCTCTCCCACGCGGACTTTCCCGGGCCGTGGAACACGAGTGCCTTCATGACGATCCCTTCACGTCGCGACGTGACCTGGTGGTTCCAGCCTGACCCCTGCGGACGCCTCACGCATGGGCCGGTCGGTCCCCACCGCGGGACCGGGCGGCCCCTGCCGCCCCATGAGGGCGCCGCGAACCCCAGGGCTGCTCATGGCACACCCCGATCCGGACGCTCAGTCGTCCGGGACCACCGCGACCGGTGCGGCGGAGCGGTTCAGCGCCGCGTTGATCCTTCAGCGGCCCGCTCCGCCCTCGTGCGACAGCACCCCGCTCAAGGCCGGCGTCAGCCTTTCCGAACGCCTGTCGTCAGCACGGTGCAGATGTCTGCCGCCCATGCCTCGATCTGCTCGAAGTCTCGGAAGTCGCCGCCTTTGCCGGAGGAGACGATCTTCCGGGCGATGAATCCCTTCGCCCCCTCTTCGAGGCACCCGCCGAACGTGACGTGTTCCGTCACGTCGAGCCGGTGCATCGCCCGCTTCACGCCGGGCACGGGCGGGATGTCGCGTTCCGAGGCAGAGGCGTCGAGCGGGCCGCTGCTGAAGAACCACAGGGGGAGCCCGGCGAGCGCGCGGCCGTGCCGGCGCACGAAGCGGCGCGCGTCCTTGTGCCAGCGCCCCGCATACAGGCCGCCACCGACCACGACGGCGTCGTACGGCTCAACGCTCGTCACGGAGCGGGCGGGCACCGCCTCGGCGGACATCCCCTCCTTGCGCAGGACCTCGGCGACGGTCTCCGCGATCCGCGCCGTGGATCCGTTGGTCGTCCCATAGGCGACCAGAACGTTGCTGAGCATGGTGGTACGCCTCCTCTCACAGCTTCCGCAGCCAGTCCTCGGTCACTCCGTGCACGGCCGGCTCGTCCGGGCGCAGGTGTGCGTCGTCGAAGCGATAGGTGAGCTTGTCGACGACGCTGACAGCCCCGTCGATCCGGCGGCTCATGGCGACCGCGATCTCCGCCTCGCTCCGGCGCTCCACGTGGCCGTCGAGCGTGATCACCCCCTCGTGGACCGTGACCGTCACGATCTGCGGTGTCAGCCACAGCGACCGCACCAGGACCTCGTCGATCACCTCGGAGCGGATCTCCCGGTCCGGGCGCAGGAAGACCTGGAGCAGGTCGCGGCGGGTCACGATGCCGACGAGCCGGTCCTCCTCGTCCACCACCGGCAGCCGCTCCACCCGGTTCTGAGCCATGGTCCTGGCGGCTTCGGCGATGGTGTTCTCCGCGTAGACGGTCACGGGCGGTACGGACATCAGCTGTCCGGCGGTACGGGCTCGCGCCTTGGCCGCCTGCCGACGGGCACCGCGGGTCGGCAGGACGAGCCGGAAGCGGCGATTCGGCGCGTACGGGTCGGGGGTCTGTGCCTGCCGGGCGAGGAGATCGGACTCGGAGATCACCCCGATGACCTTCTCGTCCTCGTCGACGACCGGCAGCCCGCTGATGCGGTGGCCGGCGAGCAGCCGTGCCACCTCCTTGAAGGGGGCGCCGTACGGTGCCCGGACGACGTCCGTCGTCATCACGGATCCGACTTTGTCATGCTTCATGTCCGTTCCTCCTCAGCGCAGTCGGCGCAGATAGGGGTCCTGCGCGCGGCGCGGCAGCAGGCGGACGCGTGCGTCGAGCACGCTGACCGCGCCGGGGGTCGCGAGGACGGGGTTGAAGTCGGCCTCGGCGAGCTGTGGAAGATCGCTCGCCATGCGGGACAGGCGCAGCAGCACCCGTTCCAGACCTTCGAGGTCCACCGGTCCGGCGCCATGTGCGCCGAAGAGCAATGGTGCGCAACGCGGCGAGGTGATCAGGTCGTGGACGTCGTGGTCGGTCAGAGGGGCGAGGCGGGCCGCGTGGTCGGCCAGTACCTCCGTCGCCGTACCGCCGAGGCCGAACAGCACGAGGGGTCCGAAGACCTCGTCCTGGACGACCCCGGCGAACAGTTCGGTGCCGCGCGCGGCGAGCGGCTGGACGACCACTCCGGTCAGGAGTCCGGCGAACCGGGTCTCGAAGTCCCGGAAAGCGGCGCGTACTTGGGCGTCGCCCTGGAGGTCGAGGTGCACGGCGTTCTGTTCGCTCTTGTGGAGCACGCCGGGCCAGTGCGCTTTCATGACGACGCGGCCGTCGGGCCCCCGCAGCCGTTCGGCGGCGATGACGGCGTCGTCCTCGGTCTCGGCCCAGGTCCAGTTCAGTTGCGGAACGCCGTAACAGGCGAGCAGTTCCGCGCAGGTGCGGGGGTCGAGCCAGCCGCCGTCGGGGTGTGCCGCGAGGAAGGTCTCGGCGACCGTCCGGGCGCGCCCGGTGTCGATGTCCGGGAGGTCGGGGACGGTTCCGGCGGGCCGGCTCAGCCAGGCCGCACGGTGGGCTGCGTGGGCCAACGCCCGTGCCACCGCGCCCGGTTCGGAGTACGACGGAATGGTGCCGCCGTCCGCGGCGGGCAGCAGCTCGACCGGCAGTGCCTGCTCCAGTCGTACGACGGCGACCGGACGCTCCCGTCGAGCGGGCCCGTCGGTGAGCGCGCGGACCAGATCGTCGCCGGTCGCCGTGGCGACGGCGGTGGGAACGAGGGCCACCAGGACCGCGTCGATACCCGGGTGCCGGGCGACCCGCTCCACGCAGTCCCGGAGCTGCTCCTCGCTGACGGCCGCGGTGGCGTCGACGGGGTTGCCCACGGCGGCGCCCTCCGGCAGCACACCGAGCAGGTCGTCCATCAGCGCAGATGTCAGGACCGGGAGGGCGAGTCCGGCCTCCGCGCAGGCGTCGGCGGCCAGGACGCCCGCGCCGCCCGCGTTGGTGACGATCGCGACGCGGCTGCCGGTCGGCAGCGGCTGGGCGTGCAACAGGGCGGCGGTTTCCAGGAGTTCGCCCACGGAACGGGTGGCGGTGATGCCCGCCTGGGTGAACAGCGCCTGCCGGGTCATGGTGCGGGTGGCGGCGGCCGCGGTGTGCGAGGCGGCGGCACGGCGGCCCGCGTCGGTGCGGCCCGCGTCGACCGTGAGGACGGGCATCCGCCGGGTCACCCGGCGGGCGGTGCGGGAGAACGCGCGGGGGTTGCCGAACGACTCCAGGTGCAGCAGGGCGAGGTCGGTGCGGCCGTCGCTCTCCCACCACTGGAGCATGTCGTTTCCGCTGACGTCGTACTTGTCGCCCAGCGAGGCGAAGGAGGAGACGCCGATGCCGAGCCGGGACAGCCCGTCGAGCAGCGCGATACCGACGCCGCCCGACTGCACGGCGACCCCCGCCGTCCCGGGGCGCGGGTGCCCGGCGGCGAACGTGGCGTCGAGGGCGAGTTCCGGGTCGGTGTTGGAGACACCGAGGCAGTTCGGCCCGACGAGCCGCATGCCGTACGTGCGGCACGCGTCCAGCAGTCCCCGGCCCTGGTCCGCGTCCAGCCCGGCCGTCACCACCAGCAGCGCCCGTACGCCGGCCTTGCCGCACTCCTCGGCGGTGGCGGGCACGGCGGCGGCCGGGATCGCGAGGACCGCGAGGTCGGGGACGCGGGGCAGGGCACTGACCGAGGGGTAGGACGGCACGCCGAGGATCGAGTTCACGCCGGGGTTCACGGCGAACAGCCGCCGGGTGAAACCGCCCGCGTGCAGATGGTGCAGGAGGGCCCGGCCCACCGATCCCGGCCGGCGTCCCGCGCCGATCACGGCCACGGTGTCAGGGCGCAGCAGCGGCTCCAGGCTCGCCACGTCGGCTCCCTTGCCGCGGGTCTCGACGGCCGCGAGGTAGGTGTCGTCCTCGGCCAGTTCGATGGTGCAGCGCACTTCTGGGCCCTCGAAGTGCCGGGACGTGCGCAGGCCGAGGTCGGCGAAGAGCCGCAGCACCTCGTGGTTCTCGGACAGCGCGTCGGCGGTGAAGGTGCGGACGCCCGCCTGGCGGGCGGCGGAGACCAGGTGCTCCACGAGCAGGGTGCCGACGCCCCGGTGGTGCAGCCCGTCGGCGACTGCGATGGAGATCTCGGCCGTGCCGTCACCGCTCTCGTCCCCGGTCTCGCCCCCGGTCTCGTACTCGGCGAGACCGATGACCTGGCCCTGCGTCTCGGCGAGCAGCGCCCGGTAGCCGGTCCGCGGCGGGGCACAGGCCCTGTCTGCGGCCATCTCGGCGGAGCGGTGGCTCGCGGCGAAGAACCGGAGGCGGAGGTTGTCGGGGGACATCTCCTCGTACAAACCGTGCAGTTGCTCGTGGTCACCGGGCAGCACGGAGCGTATGCACACCGTGGTGCCGTCCTGGAGCAGGGCGTGCGTCAGGGGGCGGTCGTGGTCGTCGTCCGTCATCACTGGCCTCCTCGAAACCTGTCGACACTTCGATCATCCAGCGATCCAGGGGCCGGCCCCAGGGGCTGACCGGGTGCACCGCATGGGCCGGTCGGCCCCGATCCGGTATTCAAGAAGCGCAAGGCAGGGGCATCGACCGCGCCAGAAGCCGCTCTTGCTCCGGAGGCAGTTCAGAAGCACGCCGGGCTCGCTCCCTCTGGAGGGAGCGAGCCCGGTGTCTCGGGTCCGTGGGTGTGCAGGATTCGCCCGGGCCCGCGGTCACCGTGTGCTTGGCCGGTGCCGCATGGGGCCATCGCCTGCGGGTGTACGTCAGTCGTCGGCGACCAGCGCGGTGAGGTCGAGCAGGCGGTTGGTGTACCCCCACTCGTTGTCGTACCAGCCGAAGACCTTCGCCAGCGTTCCGTTGGCCTGGGTCAGGGCCGGGTCGAAGATGCAGGACGCCGGGTCGCCGATGACGTCGCGGGAGACTATGGGCGCCCGCGAGACACGGAGAAAACCCTTCAGGGGACCCTCTGCGGCCTCGGCGAAGGCGGCGTTGATCTCGTCTGCCGTCACTTCGCGGCGCAGCACCACCGCGAGGTCGGTGAGCGAGCCGTCCTCGACGGGCACGCGGACCGCGATACCGTCCAGGACTCCGGCCAGCTCGGGCAGGACCAGTCCGACGGCGCGGGCGGCGCCCGTACTGGTCGGGATGATGCTGAGCGCCGCCGAGCGGGCGCGGCGCAGGTCCTTGTGCGGGCCGTCCAGCAGGGACTGGTCGTTGGTGTAGCCGTGGATGGTGGTCATCACGCCGCGCTCGATCCCGAAGGCTTCGTGGAGCACCTTGACCATCGGGGCGACGCAGTTGGTGGTGCAGGAGGCGGCCGACACGATCCTGTCGGAGGCGCGGTCGTAGGTGTCGTCGTTGACGCCCATCACGATGGTGGCGTCCGCGTTCTTGCCGGGTGCCGACAGCAGCACCGTGTGGGCGCCGCTCTTCAGGTGCAGGGCGGCGCTGTCCCGGTCGCGGAAGCGGCCGGTGGACTCGATGACGATGTCGGCGCCGTTGTCGGACCATTGGAGGGCCGCCGGGTCCCGCTCGGCGGTGACGGCGATGCGCCGGCCGTCGACGGTGATCGAGCTGTCGTCGTGCAGCACCTCGCGCCCGAGACGTCCGAACGTCGAGTCGTACTCAAGCAGGTGGGCCAGGGTGGCGGGCGGCGCGATGTCATTGATCGCGACCACCTCGACGTACTGGGTGCCCGCCTCGGCTCGGTCCAGTGCCGCGCGCAGATAGGTGCGGCCGATGCGGCCGAAGCCGTTGATACCGACGCGTACGGTCATGACGTTGAACTCCTTTGCAGGGTGAGGGTTTCAGCACATATTCAGTCGGCGGACTCGGGATGTGGCCGGTGCGAGAGCGACGCCGACACCGAGCAGACCGGCCGAGACCCCGGCCTCACCCGGCGCCTGGGCCGAACGGGTCCTGCGCAGCGACGGGAAGCGGAACCCTGCACGCTGATGGGTGCTCGTGGACTGCCATCGGGTGACCCCCTTCGGAAGAAGGACGATGCCGAGCTGGTACCCGACACGGATCACTCTCCCGACACGGAGCACGCCGTGCCCGGATGCCGAAGGGCCGTGCCCTTTGGGCTGAACGGCCCTATCCTGCAACCCGGTTGGTCCCACCGATCCGGGCTGGACCAACCTGTACGGCCTGTTGGTCCGACTTCGTCCGCACTTCACCCGGGAGGAGAGAGCAACTGCCTCTCCCTCGTGCCGGGACGGCCGCCACCCCCACCGGGTGCCGGGCGTCCACCGCGGTGCCGAGAACCTCGTGCCCGCACAGCCCAGGACGTGGGGCCGGTCGGCCCCTTAGCAACCTCCGCCCGTGACGGCAGTCTGAGGAGATCCGCACGCTCACAGCACCTCGTCCGGCAGGAGGTCCTCATGTCTTCGACCTATCCGGACTCGTCGACGCTGGAGACTCTCATCTCGGCCGCCATCGCGGCACCTTCGATGCACAACACACAGCCGTGGCGCTTCCGTCTCGCCGACGAGTCGCTCACTGTGGAAATACACGCGGCCCCCGCGCACGGGCTGCCCCGCGAGGATCCCCAGGGCCGGGGTCTGCACATCGCCACGGGCGCGGCCCTGTTCAATCTGCGGGTGGCGGTGACGCACCTCGGCTGGAAGCCGGTCTCGCGACTTCTCCCCGATCCCCACGACCCCGGGTTGCTCGCCTCCGTCCGGCTCACGCAACAGGCGAGCCCTCGCGCACTGCACGCCGGCGACCTGTACGAGGCAATCTGGCGCCGGCACAGCAGCCGGTTCCCCTTCCATGACGAGGCAGTGCCCGGCAGCGTCATGAACGACCTCGTGGAAGCCGCTCAACTCGAAGGCGCCAAGCTGACCGTGACCGCCCCACGCGAGGCGGAGCGGCTGCTGCGGATCACTGCGGAGGCGGAGCACCGAAACCACTGCGACCCTTACCGCAGCGCCGAAAGCCGCCGCTGGACGAGCCGGGCCGAGGCGGCGGACACGGGCATCCCGTCCGCCGCCCTCGGACCGCAGGACGCCTTCGAACGACTGCCCATGCGCGACTTCTCCGCACAGCGCTCGATGGAGCGGTTGCCTGCCCGACCGTTCGAGCGCACTCCTACCCTGGTCTCGTTGGCCACGGGGCACGACAGGCGCTCCGACTGGCTGCGCGCCGGTCAGTCACTCCAGCATGTGCTCCTGGTCGCGACCACGCACGGTCTGCGGACCTCGCTCCTCCACCAGGCGCTGGAGTGGCCCGACTTACGCGACGAACTGCGCAGCCCGACAGCGTCCTTCGACCACGTCCAGATGCTTATCCGTCTCGGTTACGGCCCGGAGGGCCCTGCTACTCCCCGCCGCTCGCCACCCACGTTCCTGGACGTCGACGGGGCTGCCCGTCATCAGGGCCGATACGCCCCATCGGGCGCACCTCCATCAGCCACGGCCCCGTCCCTCACGTCCCGTCGGCCGCCAGGATGTCCGTGATGCGGCCGGAGGCGCGCCGGGCCTCCGTCGCCGGGTCGGCTCCGCCGAGGATCTTCGTCATGCAGTCCTTGATCGGGTTGTCGGCCTCGACGGCGGCCCACTGGGGTGAGGACGGGGTGGCCCGGCCCTGCGCGGCGCCCGCCGCCATGGCCGCGACACCTTCCTCACCCGCCACGGCGTCGGCGAGCGTCGTCTTGTTGGGGACGTAGTTCATCGTCCGGGCCAGCTCGGTCTGCCACTTGGCGCCGGCGAGCGCGGCGATGACGGCCGTGGCGCCGTTGCGGTCGTCGGTGTTCTGGGGCACCACGAGGTCGGAGCCGCCGGTGAAGACCGCGCCGGGCTTCGCGGCCGTCTTGCCGGGGACCGGGAAGAAACCGATCTTGTCCTTGAGGTCCGGGTTCGTCCGCTCGATGGCCTGGACGAGTCCGGGCACGGCCACGATCTGGGCGACCCGGCCCTTGGCGAACACCCCTGACTGCGGCGGGTGTTCCTCGTCGGCGTCCACGGGTCCTTCGCCGAGCGCCTGGAGGCGCCGGTAGAAGTCCATGCCGCGCAAGGCGGCAGGCGTCCCCAGCGTGCCCTCCCAGTTCCCGGAGCCCGACTCCTCGGCGAGGTCGCCGCCCTCGTCCCAGATGAATCCGGAGAGGGTGTACCAGTCCTGCCCGGCCAGGTAAATGCCTTGCCTCCCACCGGTGTTGAGCCGCTCAGTGTCCGTGAGCCACTGCTCGCGGGTCTTCGGCGGCTGCTTGATGCCGGCGCCGGCGAACAGGTCCTTGCGGTAGATGACGACACGGTTGGCGGCATACCAGGGGACGCCGAACTGGTGGGTTCCGAACCGGCCGGGTTCGGCGAGGCCCGGCAGCCAGTGGTTCATGCCCCAGTCGCGCATCGACTCGAGGGTCATGTCGCTCAGGCCGCCCCCGTCGACGTACTGCGCGACCTGGGTGTTGCCGACCTCGATGACGTCGGGCGCGGCCTTGTCGTCCCGCTTCAGCGCCGCCTGGACCTTCTCACCGATCCCGGTCCACTCCTGGATGCGGATGTCGAGCCGGAGGTCGCTGTGCTTGTGCTCGAAGTCCTCGGTGAACCGCTTCAGGAATTCCTTGGAGGCGCTGTCCTTCATCAGCCACACCGTGACGGTCCTCCGGTGCGCGCCGCTGCCCGGCAGGGCGCCGCAGGCGGTGAGCAGGGAGGCGGTGACACAGACAACGGCGAGGAGTCGACGTTTCACGAGGGTCCTGTTCTGTCTTGCGGACAGGGGCAAGGGGCCCGACGTGGGGGAACGAGCCGGTCGCTCGCACGGGTGTCTGGAGTTTGGTATGGACCAATCAGCCCCGTCAAGGGCCCGCCGTCACCCGGGCCACCCCTGTCGTCTCGCGGAGCGCCACGCCGTGGGGCACCGTGGAATGACGCCTGGCACTCGCGCCACGGCGGAGAGGAGCAGCCGCATGTCCGACCACACCTACCGGGTCACCGAGATCGTCGGGACCTCCCACGAAGGCGTCGACCAGGCCATTCGCAATGGGATCACCCGGGCCTCGCAGACCCTGCGCAACCTCGACTGGTTCGAGGTCACGCAGGTCAGGGGCCAGATCGAGAACGGGCAGATCGAGCACTACCAGGTCGGCCTGAAGCTCGGCTTCCGGCTGGAGGACGCCGACTGACGCGCCCTCCGCCCACAGGCCCGCCTTCCGGCGAGGCCCTCCTCGGATCCGCTCCCGGGTGAAGCCCCCTCGGCCCGCCTCCCGGCGAGCGCGCCCTCAGGTCCGCCCCTCCCGCCCCTGCGCGTCCTTCAGTGCCGCCGACGTGGCCGCCCACCGTGCCCGTACGACCTTGAAGCCGGCCCGCTCCGCGTCCACGCAGACGAGTTCGTCGTCGTCGACGAGGACGCGGACCTCCCGGTCGCGGGCCAGGCGGCGAAGGATCTCCAGCTTGGTGCGGCGGGCGGGCCTGCGGTCGTCGTTGCGCCGCATCCAGATGCGCCCCTCGGGCAGTCCCTGCGCGGCCAGCCAGTCCACGGTGTCGCGGCGGCACCGCTCGGGACGGCCGGTCAGATAGACCACCTCGCACTCCTGAGCGTTCTTCAGCGCCAGCGCGACGCCCTCCGCGAGCGGCGGGTCCTCGGACGCCGCCGCGAAGAACGCGTCCCAGTCCCGCGGCTGTCGCTCCAGAAACCGCTGCCGGTGCGCGGTGTCCGCGAGGGTGCCGTCCAGGTCGAACACGGCGATCGGCCTGCTTGTCCGCTCCTTCACGCGGCCCAGCCTAGACAGCGGCGGCACCGACATCGAGCGCGCCTCGATGCCCGGCCCGCGCGAGAACACGCTCAACTTCCGCCTCGACAGGCCCTGTTCACACCACCCAGCAAGCCCTTACCGTAATGCCTCGCACAGCATGTCGCACAGCATTCGGTATTTCGAACAGGAGAGGCGCGGTGGAGGGACACCACCGCCCCGCTCTTCGGCATGCGGAGGTCTTGGTGAACCCCCTCCGTCTGTGGTGAACCCCCTCGCGCAGGCCCCGTGACCCATCCGAGGAGAGCCGCACATGACCACACCCGACACGGCGTCACGTCCACCGCAGCCGTCCCGCCGGAGCCTGCTCCGCGCGCTGGCCGCCCTGCCCGCGACCGCCCTCGTCCTGGGCGAACTGCCGGGGCTGCTCGGCACCGCCACGGCCGCGGCACCCGCCCGGGGCCGCGCGACCCGCTACACCATCGTGCCGTTCCTCAACAGCGACGACGGCACCGTCAACGTCTACGAGTCGGACGACGCGACCGACTTCCGGCTGCTGAAGGCGTCCGCGTACACGCCGCCGAGCAACCGGATCCGCGACGCCAGCGTGTTCAAGCACACCGACGGCTCCTACTACGTCACCTACACCACGCACACCTGGCAGGACGTCAGCACCACCATCGGATTCGCCCGCAGCTCGGACCGGGTCAACTGGACCTTCCTGTACGACTACACGGTCCCGGTCGCCGGCCTGTCCCGCGCCTGGGCACCCGAGTGGTTCGTGGACAGCGACGGCAGCGTGAACATCATCGTGTCCTGCTCGGTCACCAGCGACGAGTGGATCTTCACGCCTTATCTGCTGAAGGCAACCAACTCCGCGCTGACCGCGTGGAGTTCGCCCGTGGCACTCGCGGGCATCGGCTCGAACCACATCGACACCTTCATCGTGAAGGCCGGGTCGACCTATCACGCGTTCACCAAGAACGAGACGACGAAGTACATCGAGTACGCGACCGCGTCCGCCCTCGCCGGCCCCTACACGATCCGGCGGACCGGCGACTGGGCGGGCTGGGGCGGTACCCGTGAGGGGCCGGCGCTGATCCAGCTCGACAACGGCGGTTGGCGGATCTTCTTCGACGGCTACGGCGACGGCAGTTACTACTACAGCGACAGCTACGACACCTTCGCCACCTGGAGCGCGCCGAAGAAGCTGCCGGGGATCTCCGGCACCGCCCGCCACTTCACCGTGGTCAAGGAGACGGTCTCCGGCGGGCCCAGTCTGTCCACGGACATCACCAGGTCGTTCCGGTCGGGCAACTACACCACCCGGTACTGGCAGGAGCAGTCGGCGCTGCTCAACCTCCCCGTGGTGAGCGCCTCCAGCACCACCGCCGAGAAGCAGGCGTCCGCCTTCACCGTCGTGGCGGGCCTCGCCGACGCCAACGGCTGCTCCTTCAGGGACGCGGCCGGCAACTATCTGCGGCACTACGACTTCCGCGGCCGTTTCGACGCGAACGACGGGACCGCGACCTTCGCCAAGGACGCCACGTTCATCGCCCGGACGGGTACGCCCAGCGGCTCCCTGCGCTTCGAGTCGTACAACTACCCCGGCTACTACCTGCGCCACTACAACTACCAGCTCCGTATGGACGTGGCCGACGGCACCGCCCTCTTCCGCCAGGACAGCTCCTTCGTCCCCGTCACGGCCTGGGCCTGACCCCGCATGAGCATCGAGGAGACCGCCATGAACGACAGGCCCGTTCAGCCGTCCCGACGCGTCGCGCTGGGGGCGATGGCCGGCCTCACCGCCGCCTTCGCCCTCGGCACCCCGGCCGCCCGCGCCGCGGCCGGAACCGCCTACGTGATGGGCTACTTCACCGAGTCCCCGAACGGCGACGGAGCGGACTACGGCCTTCATCTGGCCGTCAGCACCGACTCCCTCCGATGGACGCCGCTGAACCAGAACAAACCCGTGGTGACCCCGACGGGCGGCACCGGCGGTCTGCGCGATCCCTTCGTCCTGCGCAGGCAGGACGGCACGTTCGTGGTGCTCGCCACCGACCTCAAAGGCACCGACTGGAGTCTGCAGAGCCAGTACATCCACGTCTGGGACTCGGCCGATCTGCGGACCTTCAGCGGCTACCGCCGGCTGAAACTGCACGACATGGCCACCCACAGCTGGGCGCCCGAGGCGTACTGGGACGCGGGGCGGGGCCAGTACGGGATCATCTACTCCGCGGTCGACTCCAGCGGCCACAACGTCCTCATGGTCAACTACACGACCGACTTCGTGACGGCGTCGACGGCCCAGGTCTTCTTCGACCCCGGCTACGACGTGATCGACGGCGATCTGGCCGTCGGTGTCAACGGCGTCAACTACCTGTATTTCAAGAAGGACCAGACCCTGGTGGGCGCCAAGTCGGCGTCCCTGAACCCCGGCAGCTTCACCGTGTTCAGCACCCCGGTGGCGCACGGCGGCACCGAGGCCCCGATCCTGGTCAAGTCACCGTCGTCCGGCCTCTGGTACCTCTGGGGTGACACCTACACGCCCAACGGGGTCTTCTACGCCTGGCAGTCCGCCGACCTGGCGAGCGGCACCTGGACCCCGGTCGACCAGCGGCTCTACACACAGCCGCTCAACTCCAAGCACGCGGGCATCCAGCCGATCACCACGACGGAGTACGACAACCTCCTCGCGAAGTGGGGCGCTCCCGCCTGGAACCGGCTCAAGTCCTACAACTATCCGGCCCGTTACGTGCGGCACTCCAACTACGTCGGCCGGATCGACGAGTACCCCTTCGACCCGTACACGGACTCCCAGTGGACGCTGGTCCCGGGACTCGCCGACACTGCGGGCGTCTCGTTCCGCTCGGTCAACTACCCGACGCGCTACCTGCGGCACAGCAACTACCAGATGGCCCTCGCCGTCAACGACGGCACCACGACGTTCGCGCAGGACGCCACGTTCTACCGGACGGCGGGCCTGGCCGACACGTCGTGGTCATCCTTCCGCTCCTACAACCACCCGGACCGTTACCTCAGGCACGCAGACTACGTGCTGCGCATCGACCCGATCTCCACGTCCACCGACAAGGCCGACGCCACCTTCTCGGTCGGCTTCTGATGTCCCTTCGCCCCCCTGGAGACACCCCCATGTCCCCTCTCCGCAGACTTCTCGCCGGGGCGGCGGCGACAGCCGCCGCACTCGGCGGACTCACCGCGGCCGCTTCCCCCGCCACGGCCGCCGACTCGGGCACCTTCAGCGTGCTCACCTACAACGTCGCCGGGCTGCCCGACGGCATATCCAGCGCGCCCACACCCCGCGAGTCCAGCACCACGACGATCGGCGGACGCATCGCCCCCTACGACATCGTCCATGTCGAGGAGGACTTCAACTACCACGCGTACCTGTACGCGGCCGACACCGCGCACCCCTACCGCACCCCCACCAGCGGCGGCGCCGGCATCGGCAGCGGCCTCAACTCCCTCTCGAAGATCTCCTACGACACCGACGACTTCGAGCGGGTCGGCTGGAACTCCTGCCAGATCGACTCCGGCGACTGCCTCACCCCCAAGGGCTTCACCTTCATGCGGGAACGCCTCGCCGAGGGCGTCTACGTCGACTTCTACAACCTGCACACCAACGCGGGCACCAATGCCGGCGACCTCGCGTCCCGCGCCGACAACCTCAACCAGCTGACCGCGTTCATCACCTCCCATTCGGCGGGCAACGCCGTCGTCGTCATGGGCGACACGAACACCCGCTACACCCGCTCCGGCGACACCATCGCGGAGTTCGCCGCCGCCAACGGGCTGACGGACCCCTGGGTCCAGCTCGTCCGCGGCGGAACCCCGCCCGCCAAGGGAAGCGACGCGCTCGTCTGCGACCAGAGCGGCGCCACCGTGCCCAACACCTGCGAGGTCGTCGACAAGATCCTCTACCGGGGCAGCAAGCTCGTCACGCTCGACGCCACCGGCTACAACAACGAGCACGCGCGCTTCCTGACCTCCGACGGTCTGATGCTCTCCGACCACGACCCGATCTCCGCCGCGTTCAGCTGGTCGCGCAACGCCGACTTCCAGCTCAGCGACCAGTTCGGCGGACCGCACGGCACCTACTTCACCGACATCGCCGCAGTACCGGCCGGCGCCCGCGCGACCACCGTCTCCCTGAGCAGCGGCGCACGGGTCGACCGGATGGGGCTGACGCTGAGCAACGGCACGACGTTCGCGCACGGCGGCACGGGCGGCACCGCCGCCTCGCTGACGCTGGGCAGTGCTGAGTACGTCACCTCCGCGCAGTTGTGCCAGGGAGCGAAGGACGGCCGCACCCGGATCTTCTCCGCGAGGTTCACCACGAACCTCGGCCGCAGCCTCGCCGGGGGCACGACGACTTCGGACTGCGTGACCCGCACCGCGCCCACCGGCTGGCAGTTCGCCGGCTTCCACGGCCGCACGGGCGACGAGGTCGACAAGATCGGCTTCATCTACACCCGTCGCTGACCGGACAGCACCGAGCCCGTTCCCCGCCGACGACCGGACAGCACCCGGCGGGGAACGGGCTCACCTCGTCAGGACGCCTCGGACAGCCAGGGCCTGACCCTTCTGCGTGCCTCGTGCAGGCGGGACTTGAACGTGCCGAGCGGAACGCCGACGCGTTCGGCGGCCTCCGCGTACTCGAGCCGGCAGATGTCGCGGTAGACCAACGGCGCGACCAGGTGCGGGTGTTCGCGCTCCAGGCGTTCCAGCGCCTCCAGCAGGTCGATCCGGGAACCCGCGATGACACTCGTGGTGCGCGGATCGACGTGCCGCGCGGGGTCGATCGCCTCCGGCCGCTCGGCGGCACGCCGCTTCAGCTCGCGGTACTTCTGCCGGGCGCAGTTGGCGACCACCGTGTGGAGCCAGGTGCTGAAGCGGCTGCGGCCCTCGAACGTGGTGATCTTCCGGGCCACTTGGAGGAGGACGTCCTGGGCCGCCTCCTCGGCGTCCTCACGGCAGGGCAGAAACCGTCCGCACCGCCGCACGACCTCGGGCCGGATCCGCTGGAGCAGCACGTCGAGCGCCGCCCCGTCACCGGCTGCCGCCCGCAGGGCGAACTCCTCGGTCTCGGCCGGTTCCTGCACCCGAGCGCTCCCCTCGGTGTCGATCAGAGGCCAGGCATGATAGTCGCATGCACTCCCTGGAGCGAATCGGCCGCTACCGTCCGGAGCGGCGCCTGGGCGCCGGTGGCTTCGGCGTGGTCTGGCTCGCCCACGACGACGTCCTCGAGGCGACCGTCGCGGTCAAGGTGCTCTCCGAGAACTGGGTCGATCGCCTGGACATCCGGGAGCGGTTCCTCGCCGAGGCCCGGCTGCTGCGCAGGGCCGACTCGAACCGGGTCGTCCAGGTCTACGACATCGGTGAACTCTCCGACGGCAGGCCCTACTTCGTCATGGAGTACGCCGACGGGGGCACCCTCGCCGACCGGATCGAGGCCGGACCGCTGCCGGTCGCCGAGGCGTTGCGTCTGACGGCCCTGGCGGCCCGGGGCGCGGGCGCGCTGCACGAGGCCGGGATCGTGCACCGCGACATCAAGCCCTCCAACGTCCTGTTGCGCACCACACCCGGCGGAGCCGACCGGGTGCTGCTGGCCGACCTCGGTCTGGCCAAGAGCCTGGCCCAGGCCTCCGGACTCACCCTGGCGGCGGGTTCGGCGGGCTACACCCCGCCCGAGCAGGCCCGGCCCGGCTCCGGGATCGACGCGCGGGCCGACGTGTACAGCCTGGGCGCCCTCGGCCACCACCTCGTCACCGGCTCGGTACCGGGCCCGCCCGGCAAGGTCGAACGGCCCGACCGGCTCCGTACGGACCTCGGCCCGGTCCTCGGCCCGGACGTCCGACGGGTGCTGCTGCGCGCCTGGAGCCCGACCGGGAGCGGCGCTGGCCGACCGCGGCCGCGTTCGCCGCGGAGCTCGACCGGCTGGCCGAGGCGGCCTCGGGCGGGGACGTCCCCCGGCGCCGGCGCCGGCGGCGCACCGCTCTCCTGGCACTGTCCGGCGTCGTCGTGGCCTGCGCGGTCGGCGCGACCACCGTGCTGGTGACCCGGGAACCCGCCGCGAAGACCCTCCGGGTCGAGGACGGCACGGGCCGGGTCACGGTGGAGGTGCCGGCCGGCTGGGGCGGGCAACTGCGCGGCTCCGGCTGGAATCCACGGACGCTGGGCCTCGAAGACGGTGCGGAACCCGGTCTCGCCGTCGCGAACCGCCTGGCGCGCTGGCAGGATCTCGGCTCCGGCGTCGACGGGGCCTTCGTCGGACTCAGCGAACACGGCGACTTGACCGGCGAGGTCCGCGCGATCGCGCACACCGGATGCCACTACGCCGGCAGTCGCGCCTACTCCAGCACCCGTTGGCACGGGCTGATACGGACCTGGGACGACTGCTCGGGCGAGGACGGGTCCCTGACCGAAGCGGCGCTCACCGCGGCGGGCGGCGCCGGGCAGCCTCAGGTGTACGTCCAGATCCGCCAGGAGAGCGGCGACGACGACACGGCCGACGGCGTCATCGGCTCCGTACGCGTCGAACCCTGATGCCGGGCGGGCGATCCCGGTGGAATTGGTCGGCCGGTCCCGCGAACTTTTCGGTCCCCCGGCGCATCGGAGAGTGATGACGGGGCACAACGCGCCGTGCGCACGGGCGAGGAACTCGTGCGGAGACACCAAGGAGTGGTGACATGTCGACCTTCCGGCACACGGGGGCGGACACGGACCGGCCCGAAGCGGTGCCCGCGCACCGCGCCTCACCCGCCGCACGACGGGCTGCGCTGCTCGCGGGTCTCGCGCTGCTGAGCGTGCTCACCGCCTGCGGCAGCGACACCCCGGCCAGTTCCCCGCAGAGCCTTCCCGGTACGGCCGAACCGGCCTCCGGCGACCCGAGCACCAACGCCGGTTCCGGCGGCCCGTCCGGCCCTGCCGAGAGCGCCACCTCGAAGGAAACGGGACCGGGAACGGGGACGGCGACGGGGACGCCATCGGGCTCCGCCTCGGCCTCCTCGGGGCACACCGCCGCCGGCAGCCGCTGCCACACCTCGGAGCTGCGCGCCTCGGTCGGCCGCAACGACCCGGGAGCGGGACAGGAGAACTTCCCCATCGTCCTGACCAACCGCTCCGGGCGCACCTGCACGGTGCGCGGCTACCCCGGAGCGGCGTTCGTCGACGCGTCCGGCAAGCAGCTCGGCCCCGACCCGCGCCGGTCCTCGGGCACGCCGACGACGGTCGAGCTGGCGCCCGGGCGGAGCGCCTGGTCGGGCCTGACCTTCTCCAACCCGGAGATCAGCGGGGCCCGTACGGCGACGCCCGCCTCGCTGATCGTCACACCGCCCGACGAGAGGGACTCCCTCACGGTGAGGTGGACGCAGGGCAAGGTGCCCGTGTCCGGCAACTCCTCGTCGGTCTCCCTGACGGTCGTCCGCCCCGGGAGCGGCGCCTGACCGTACGTCCACGACGTCGTCCACGGCGTCGATGGCGCCCGGCCCCGGCCGTCCCACTGGCGTTCCCCGGCACGACGGCCGGCCGGTGACCGGCGGGCCCGCCGCTGTCCGGGTGAATCCGGCCGCGTGGTGCGTGGCAGTCGCCGAGCCTGCGGGAAGACCCTTGCACAGACCGGACAAGCGATGGGCAGGGAGCATCCCGATGCCGAAGTTCCTCATCCAGGCGACCTACACGCCCGAAGGCACCAAGGGGCTGCTCAAGGAGGGCGCGAGTGGCCGCCGCGCCGCCGTCGACCAGGTCGTCACCGGCCTCGGCGGCACGGTCGAGGCCATGTACTTCGCCTTCGGTGAGGACGACATCGTCCTCATCGTCGACTTCCCCGACCCGGTCTCCATGGCCGCCGTCAGCCTCACCGTCAAGGCCAGCGGCGCCCTGCGCACCCGGGCCACCCCGCTCCTCACCCTCGACGAGATCGACGAGGCCGCCCGCCGACAGGTCGCCTTCCGCGCCCCTGGCGCGTAGCGGACAAAGAGACCTGCGAGCTCAGCGGCGGGCAAGCCGCTGCGCAGCCGGCGTCCGGGCCTCGAACGCCGTGACCGACCGGGGCCGGGGCTCAGCGCACCGGGAAGCCGAAGGAGTAGCCCTGCTCCTTGAGCCAGGGGAGGATCCGGCGCAGGGCCTCGACGGTCTGGGAGCGGTCGCCGCCCGCGTCGTGGAAGAGGAGCGTCGGCCCGTTGGACACCTCCCGCTCGACGGTGGCGACGATGGCGTCCGTGCCCGGCCGCTCGAAGTCCTTGGAGTCCACGTTCCAGCCCAGCGGGCGCATGCCCCGGGCGGCGGCCAGCTTGCGGCTGTAGGGGGTGAAAGCCCCGCCGGGCGCCCGGTAGTACATCGGCCGTACGCCCCCGGACGCCTCGGTGATCATGCGTTGGGCGTCGAGTATCTGCTGCGACTGGTACGCCTGGGACTTGGTGTCCATGGTGGTGTCGTGCGACACCGAGTGGTCGCACAGCCGGTGCCCGGCCTCGACCACCTTCTTCACGAGCTCCGGGTGGGCCTGTGCCTGCGTCCCCACCATGCAGAACGTGGCCTTGACCCCGTACTCCCGCAGCACGTCGAGCACTTGAGGGGTCCATACGGGGTCGGGGCCGTCGTCGATGGTGATGTTGACGCCGCGCGCCCCCTTGTCCGAGGCGTGCACGATGGTCACCGCCACCGGCTTGCCGTCACTGCCCGGTGTGGCCGACGCGGCCGCCTGAGGCGACGAGCCGCCCACGGCACCGGCCTGCGCGGTCCACACCGAGGCACCGACGGCCAGCACCGTCACCCCGAGGGCCGCCCCGATCACCTTGCCGTACCAGCCCCGCCCGCCGCCGTGCCGTGCCATGTCCGCCCCGCTTCCGCGCAGTTCCTCGCCGGTCCTTGGTCGTCTTGCGACCACCTGGCAGGACGAGAGACCGCGGCCATGGGATGCGTCCGTTACCGATCACGAACAATTCCGGGGTAGTTCACGGACAACTCGGCGAGCAGCGGGCGGGGAGCGGCTCCCGGACCCGACCGGCCAACGGGCGGAATGGGACATTCTGGTGGCAGGGGTCGGGGGACAGCCAGAATGATGTGGGCGGGAGCCCGGTCCGGTGTACCTGTCCGGTTGCGCGCGGGAGGCTCAGAACGGATGGGGGGACCCGTGTCGCGGAAGCCTGGGGGCGACGAGCACGCGCAGGGAGAAGCCGGGGATACGGCAGGCCGGCATACCGCATCGGCGCCTGACGCGACTGCGCCTCGCGAGGCCGCGGCAGCCGGGACGTCGGGGTCACCGACCGCCGGGCGGGACGAGGCCGACACAGCCCCTGACGGTGGTTCATCGCCGACGGACGTGCCCCTCACCGTGGCAGCGACCACTGACGCTCTCCGGGGACCGGTGGGGCCGTCGGCCGCCGTGTCGGACGAGCCCGCCGCACAGGCGCCGGCGGGCAGCGGATCGGTGGCTGTGGAGGGCGACCTCACCGGGTCGCAGGTGGGTATCGGCGGCAAGGTGGTGCAGATCCAGGCGGACGGTTTCGCGACCGTGCTGTTCGTGGACGGCACCGAGGTGGCCCGTGCGGAGCGGCGCCCGCTGGCCCGCTCGGTCCAGGCCCGCAAGTCGCTCGTCGCCCTCGGCCGTGAGCGTGAACTCGCCCGCCTGGCCGACGCGGTGGACGCGGCTGAACCGGTGCAGGTGTACGGTCCGTCCGGTGTCGGCAAGACCACCCTGCTGCTGCACGCGACCGGCCGGGGCACGCTCGGCACGGCCGCGGTCGCTCCGGAGGGCACCGTGCTGCTCTCGGCACGCGGCCTCCCGACGGAGGAGGTGTTGCAGGAAGTCTTCCTCGCCACCTACCAGGTCGCCGGTCTCCACCTCCCCGCGCAGGCGGAGCGCCGCAGTCTGCTCGCGGCGTTGCGCGTCCTCGTGGTCCTGGACGATCTCGACTGCTCTGCCGAGGAGTTGGCCGACCTGGTGCATGCGCTGCCGCACTGCGTGGTCGTCACCGCCTCGGGGCGGATGAACCTCACCGGCGGCTGCACGGTGGGCCTGCGGGGCCTGCCTCTGCCCGCAGCGCTCACGCTCTTCCAGGACGCCCTCGGCCGGCCGCTCACCGATGAGGAATCCGCGCAAGCGGAGCAGGCGTGGCTGACGACGGACGGTCACCCGGGACGCCTCGGCCTGGTCGCCGCGTATCTGCGGGAGGCCGCCGAACACGGCATCCCGCCCGAGGTACCCCCGGCGGACGGCCTGGCGCTGCTGGTTCCCAAGCTGGTGGCCTGGCTCAGTACCGCGGCAACGGGGCTGCTGCGGCATCTCGCTGTGGCCGGTGACACCGAGTGGGGCGCGCCCCTGGTCACGGCGTTGCCGGGCGGCACCGCCGCGGTCGTGGAGGAGTTGGTCCGCGCGAGACTGCTGGTCCAAAACGAGACGCGGCTGCACCTGGCGGAGGGCGTCGCCGCCGGGCTCGGGGAGAACCCGGACGGTGCCGGCCTGCCCGCCGTGGCGGAAGCCGTCGCCGACTGGCTGGCCCGCAGCGCGCCCGCGGACGCCGCCGCCGAGGTCGAGGTGGTGACGGCCCTCGTGCAGCGGGCGGCCGACGCGGGGCTGGACACGCTGGTGACACGCCTTGCCCGGGCGGGCGCTCCACGACTGATGCTCGGGCTTCGCTGGCGGGCGTGGGGGCGGCTGCTCGACGCGGGCCTGCATGCGGCGCAGCGCTCCAAACTGCGCGATGACGAGGCGTACTTCACTCACGAGTCAGGTATTCGCGCCCTCTGCCTCGGCGACGTGGCCAAAGCGGCCGTGCTGCTCTCGGCCGCCGCCGCGCTCGGCGTGCGGGGAGGAGAAGCGCTCCGAGAACTGCTGAGCGACCCACCTGCCCCACCGGATCCGGGCACGGCGGTGGCGCAGCACCCCTCCCCGCCGTCCACCACACCCCCGTCAGGTCCGTGGCACCACGGCCTGCTCACCGGGAAGGCCCTGCTGGCAGCGGCGGCCGCGGTCGCGGCGGCGACGCTCTGCGTCAACGCCTTCGGCGGGGAGGGAACGTCGAATGCCGGACCTTCGTCGTCCACCGGGCCGCTGGTGACCGACGGGCACACGCGGGAGGCGACGGCGCCAACGCGCTCCGCCGCCTCCCGCGGTCCCGACTCCGGCCAGAAGGGGGGCGGGGGAGGACACAATTCCTCCTCCCACCGAGCGAGCGGTCCTTCCACGGCAGAGTCGGACCCGTGGAAGGACTTCCCCTTCGGCGGGCGCCGCGTCGACACGACGGTGTACGCGGACGGCTTCCGCTACGACGTCGTCGGCGCCCTCGTCGACCGCGACACCAGCGGCCAACCGCAACTGCTGCTCACCGCCACGGTGCGCAACGAACTCACCGGGCCGTCAAGCCGGCGGCTGGAGAACACACCGACCCTCCAACAGGGCGGCAGGCGGACGGTCTCGCTCACGGACACCACCTCGGCGGGCCGGGAGGGGCGCCGGGCGACGTTCACCTTCCCGCTGTACCAGGGCTTTCGCTGGGAAGATGCCCAGCTGGAGTTTCCCGCGTACGCGGACGACGTCACCACACTGCCGCTCGTCCCCGGCGGGAGCGGTGGGCCCCTCGTCGCGCACGCGCCCTATGAGGTGGTCATCGGCGGAAAGCTGCGCAACACATGGATGGAACTGACCGTGATCGGAGGTCAGTACCGCACCGACGTGGCCCTCGATGCCCCCGGCGACATGGCGCCCAAACTCCGTGCGGGCCGGGCCGGCCTCCTGCTCACCTTCGCCGTGGAGATCCTCGATGCCCCGCCTGGAGGGGTCGGCCTCAGAGCGCAGGACTTCGATGTCGTCCAGCCGGACGGGACGCGCCTGCCCTTCGAGGTCGGAACGGATTTCGGCGGCTTCACCAAAGGCCGCACTCCACAGCAGCAGTACATCGCTGTCCAGGTGACACCCGCGGCCGGGACCTACACCCTCGCCTTCACCCATGCCAGCCAGGACGCCGGCACATCAGGCGGCCCGGAGGACTCCCTCTCCTTCACGGTCAGGAAATGATCATGGCTCAGGAACCGCCCACCGGCGACCACATCAGCATCAGCTTCAGCGGCGCGGTCACAGGCTCCCAGGTCGGCGCGGGCCGCTCCGTCCACCAGCGCCAGGAGCACCGCACCGCCCCCCACGCCGCCGCCCTTCACGCTGCCCTCGTCGGCCTGCGGCGCGACATCGCCGCCCTCGCCGAAGGCGAAGACCGCACCGAGGCGGACACCCTCCTCGACGAACTGGAAACCGAGGCCAATGCCGGTCGGCCCGTCCACGGCATCGGCGCCCGCCTTCGCCAGTGGATCGCCGCCCACACTCCCGGTCTCGTGGAGACCGTCACCACCGTCGTCGTCCCCGTTGCCACCCAAGCCGCCGCGGCAGCGGCCAACAGCGTCGTCACCAACGTTCTCCCGCCGGGCAGCTGACACAGCGCCAGGGCCGGGCAAGGGGCAGATGAGCCATGTGCCGGGCTGCAGGGGTTCCGTCACGGCCCACCGCGTCAGCGGTGGCTTCCGTGACCTCCTCCGCCGTCCGATCCGTAGCCGCCGTCACCGGAGCCCGTACCGTACCCGCCGTCCCGGTCCCAGCCGGTCTGCCCGTCGCTCGTACAGAGATCGGAGAGGGAGGAACAGGAGCCGTCCGACGTAGCGGCGGACGAAGGGGTCTGCTCCGGAGTCGAGGGTGTCGCCGTGGGCGCCCCTGTGCCGACGGGTGCGGGTGCTGTCGAGGACGTGGGCCCGTCCGGTCCGGCGGACGCCGCCTCATCGGTCGTGGAGCCCCAGTTGACGACCTCCAACTGGAGCGAGGGCGACGGGGTTTCGAGCGTCCAGTGCTGGGCCGGCTCGTCCTCGCGGAGTTTGAGGACGAGCGCCGACTCCCCCTTGGCCGCCGCGGGGGCGAGGGCCAGGTCCTGGTTCCAGCGCGGCACCAGCATGCCCTGGAGGGTGAAGTCGTAGCGGGCGTTCTTGGCGCCGGGCTGCGACGGCCCCGGGCAGGAGGCCAGTTGGACGGAGTAGCCCAGGTGCGAGTCAAGACACAGATCGGGGTGGGCCGCGTCGCGCAGCAGCCCGTCCGTCGCGTACGACCATTCCATCGCCGATTCCGAGGTGCAGGAGACGAGCCGGGTCTCCATGCCCTTCGCGGGCTTCTTCCCGGCGATGCCGACGCACAGCCCGGTCGCGGCGTTGCGCAGCCGGCCGCGCACGGTGCCGTCCGTCTGCTCGCCGGTCCCGACCCAGGACGGCTTCGTACCGGGACTCGGCGCGCCCGAGGAGCGGCTGCTGTCGGCCGTGCCGTTCTGGTTGTCGGAGCCCGAATCTGACGCCCACAGGACCAGCGGGACCAGGATCAGAGCGCTGACGGTCAGCACGGCGAGGGCGACATTGCGGCGGCGCTGGGCGCTCCGGGGTGCCTTGTGCGGTGTGGCCCTGCGGGACGAGCGCCGGCCCGCGCCGGACGGGGGCGCGCCTCGACGGGAGGGGCGGGTGTCGCCGCCCGGCGTGGGCGCGCCCCGCCGGGACGGGGCAGCCGGGTGCGGCGCGCCCGCGTCGGGGGCCGTGGGCGGGAAGTCGTTGTTCTGCGGGGCGTTCTGCGGGGCGTTCTGCGGGGTGCTCGGGGGAAAGCCCGGCGGGCGGGCGGCGTCGCCCTCGGGCCGGAACTCGACGATGGGGTCGGACTCGGCGGCCGGCCCGCTCCCGGCAGCGGTCGGTCCCCCCGCGACAGCCGTGCCCTCGGCGCTCCGGCCGGTCCCCTGCGCCTGGGCCGCCCCCGCGCTCCCCGCGCTCCTCGTGGTCCGCGCCGGACGGGAAGCCACATAGGCGCGCGCGCCCCAGCCGAGCACGCCCTCGGCGAGCGGGACGGCGAGGTCGCCGTTGAAGTGGCTCAACTGGTCGGCGGCGTACCGGCAGTGGCCGCAGCGGGACATGTGACGCCGGAGGTCCGGGTCGAGGTCGGCGCCGCCGCGTCTGAGGGAGACGTCGAGCATGCGGTGATAGCGGCGGCACTCCTCCGTGGGGGCGAGTTCGCGGTGGATCTCGAGACAGCCGTCGCGCAGCCGCTCCCTGGCCCGCTCCAGTTCGGCGGCCGCGTCCTGCGGGGAGATCCCCAACAGGGCTGCGGGCACTTCCAGTTGTTCGGCCTCGATCTCCCCGTGCCACAGCAGGCAGCGGGCCGGTTCGGGCAGCCGTTGGAACGCCCGGGACAGCAGGCGCCTGCCCTCCGGCGGAAGCAGTCGAGCCGCCGCCCGGTCCCCCTCCCCCCGGTCCTCCCGGTCCGCTTCGGCGAGGAGTCCGGGATCGAGCAGTTCACGCCGCTGGTCCCTGAGCCACTCGGCGGCGATGCGGCGGACGGTGACGAGGAGTTGGGGCCGCCACGCGGCGCTCGGCCCGCCCTGGTGCAGCGAATCCCCGAACAGGCGCGTGAATGAGGCGGTGGTGAGCATTCCGGCGGGACGTACGCCGTCGGTGCACAGGCGTGCGTAAGAGAACACCGCTTCCCAGTGACGGTCCAGGAGTTCACCGACGGGATAGTTCGCGGGCGTGGCTCCCGGGCTCTTCAGCTCGGCGGCGAGCCGCTCATCCGAAACCTCGAACAGGCGATCGCGGTCGGACGAATGAGACAGCGTTCCGTCATTCACGTCCGCTTTCCTCCCAAAGGTAGCGCGGCAATTAGTCCATACCAATGGGTATGTAGACCCCCCGACGGAGCCGGAGGGTCTACCCATGGGGGGTCACGCCACGAACGACCACCTCTGACAGCCGTTTCGGGCGAGGCGGGGAACGGGCGCGCCGTACGCGCGCAGAAGGAAGCCAATATTGTCTGCACGCCGACAACGCACACCTTTGCACAGGGCGCCGAGCCGGAACAAGCGATCCCGGATTTTCTCCGAATACGGCTCGGCCCCGAATATTGACCAAATGTCAGTCAAGCGCGCGCTAAAAGGAATTCGGAAACCGAAGCACCTACCATCCGTCCCGAACTATCCATCATGGGAGCGCTCTCACGCGCTCATCCGAGCGGCTTTCCGCACAGCATTCCTGTCGCTCCGCGCCGCTCTTCGCGGTCGTTGCCGGGGTGCTATGGGGGCATCGTGGACCGGACCGGCCGTCGCGGCCTCGATGGGCACTATGACGGCCGGCGCTATGACTTCGGGCGCTATGACTTCGGGCGCTATGACTTCGGGCGCTATGACTTCGGGCGCGGTGCCTGCGGGCGCGGTGCCTGCGGGCGGGCGCTTTAGTGGCCGCTGATCGCCCGGGGCGTGTACGGCTGTCGCAACTCCTCGATCTCCTTGTCCGTGAGCTCCACGTCGAGCGCGGCGACCGCGTCTTCGATGTGCAGCGGCTTGGTGGCGCCGACGATGGGCGCGGTCACGGTGCTCTGCCGCAGCAGCCAGGCGAGCGCGATCCTGGCGCGCGGCACTTCGCGCTCGGCGGCGATGCGCGCGACCGCGTCGACGATCTCGCGGTCGCCGTCCTGGTACAGGTTCCGGCCGAAGTCGTCGTTGCGGCTTCGCTCGGTGGCCGTGTCCCAGTCGCGGGTGAGCCGGCCGCGGGCGAGCGGGCTCCACGGCAGGACACCGACGCCCTGGTCGGCGCAGAGCGGCAGCATCTCGCGCTCCTCCTCGCGGTAGAGGAGGTTGTAGTGGTTCTGCATGGAGACGAACCTGGTCCAGCCGTGCAGCGAGGCCGTGTACTGGGCCTTGGAGAACTCCCAGGCGTACATCGAACTCGCCCCGATGTAACGGGCCTTGCCCGCCTTGACCACGTCGTGCAGGGCCTCCATCGTCTCCTCGACGGGGGTGGCGGAGTCGAAGCGGTGGATCTGGTAGAGGTCGACGTGGTCGGTGCCGAGGCGGCGCAGGCTGTTGTCGATCTCCGTCATGATCGCCTTGCGGGACAGGCCGCGGCCGTTGGGGCCGTCGTGCATGGCGCCGTTGACCTTGCTGGCGATGACGATCTCGTCGCGGCGCGCGTACGCGCCGAGCACCCGGCCGACGATCTCCTCACTGGTGCCGTCGGAGTACACGTTCGCGGTGTCGAAGAAGGTGATGCCGGCGTCCAGTGCCTGGCGGATCAACGGACGCGAGGCCTCCTCGTCGAGCGTCCACGCGTGGACGCCCCGGTCGGGGATGCCGAAACTCATGCAGCCCAGGCAGATCCGGGAGACGTCCAGACCCGTCGAACCCAGTTTCACGTACTGCATGCTCACTCCTGCTCTCGCTGCCGGTGGGGGATCCGAGGACAGAACCATGCCCGCCCCACGTGCCCGGCAGCCCTACTCCACGGGGGCTTCCACGTCGTCGTACACGCGCGCCGACGCGATCAGGCCATCGCCGCCCCGGGTGCAGACCGCGAGTCCGGGCTGCGGCGGCAGGTCGGTGCCGCCCCAGCGGTCGCAGATGTACTCGAACGCGCTGCGGGTGCCGTCCTCGGTCACGGTGCACAGCTTGAGCGGGATGCCGCCGCCCGCGGAGAAGAAGGCGTCGTAGAGCTCGGTCAGCTCCTTGGTCCCTACGTGCCGGTACGCGTCGCCGGACGGGCCGCGGAAGGTGCCGTCGGGCGCGAAGGCGGCGACGACGGCCGCGGTGTCCCCCGCGTCGAGGGCGGCCTTGTAGGCGCCCACCACGTCGGAGGCGTGCGCCTCCGGGTCCGGCGGCACCATCGGGCGGCGGACGACGTGCCGGCCGAGAAGGGGCAGGCGGGAGTGGTGGAGCCGCACCGGCAGCGGGGAGGACGGTTCCACGGCGGCGGCCACGGGCAGCCCCGTGCGCTCGCCGTCCGGGCCCTCCAGGTGCACGACCCATTCGCCCACGGCCCGGCCCTCACCGAGCGTGGTGGCGACCTCCTCGATCTCCACCTTCCGATCCGCGCGCCACGTGTCCTGCACGGCCAGCCAGGCGGCCAGGACACCGACGCCGCTGATCCGGCCCGCCTCGGGGTCGTCGAGGGCGACGGACACGGTGGCCGACGCGGGGTCGCGCAGCGCGTCGGCGAGCTCGGCGGCGCCGAGCCGGTCGACGAGGTCGGAGATCTGCGGGATCCAGACCATGTGGACTCCTGGGCCGTGCGGAGTGGTCGACTTCGATCGTGGGCCCGTACCGGCCCGGGCGCGACCTCAACAGGTGGGGACGGTGACCCGGCGGGCGCCCTGCGGTCCGCGCCCCGCCCCCGGCAGGCGGCACCCCCGACCGCTCAGCGCGATGTCCGAATCCCGCCGGACGGAATACCGCGCGGGACGCACTGTTGAAGGTGAACACGGTGGGAGATCTTGGAAAGGAACCGGCCCGATGACGGTCTACACGACGATGGACAGCCCGCTCGGCCGACTGCTGCTGGTGGGCGAGGAGTCGGCCGGCGCGAAGGGCGGCACCGCGCTCGCCGCGCTGTCCATGCCCGGCCAGAAGTACGGCGCGGTAGTCCAGGACGACTGGCGCGAGGACGCGGACGCCTTCCGCGAGATCGTCTCCCAGCTGCGCTCGTACTTCGACGGCCGGCTGACCGCCTTCGACATCGACTTCGTGACGGGCGGGAGCGACTTCCAGCGGCGCGTCTGGACGGCCCTGGAGGACATCCCGTACGGCACCACCCTCAGCTACGGCGAGATCGCCGCGCGGATCGGCGCGTCCAGGGCCGCCGTCCGTGCCGTCGGTACGGCGATCGGAGCGAACCCGCTGCTGGTCGTCCGCCCCTGCCATCGCGTGATCGGCGCGAGCGGGGCGCTCACCGGCTATGCCGGGGGCCTGGAGCGCAAGCGGCAGCTCCTGGACCTGGAGAACGTGCCTTCATGACCGACGCGAACGCCTCGGCCGGTCCGCACGCCGTGCGCTTCTCGGTGCTCGACCGGTCCCGCACGCGTGAGGGGCACGAGGTTGCCGAGGCGCTGCGGGACACGGTGGAGCTGGCGCGCGAACTGGACCGGCTCGGTTATCACCGGTTCTGGGTCTCGGAACACCACGGTGTGCCCGGCGTCGCCGGGTCCGCGCCCACCGTGCTGGCCGCCGCGGTCGCCGCCGCCACCCGGACGATCCGGGTCGGCACCGGCGGCGTGATGCTCCCGAACCACCGGCCCCTCGTCGTGGCCGAACAGTTCGGCGTCCTGGAAGCCCTGTTCCCGGGGCGGATCGACATGGGTGTGGGCCGCTCCGTCGGCTTCACCGACGGGGTCCGCAGGGCACTCGGGCGGGACAAGGACGCCGCCGGGTCCGCGGACTACACGGAGCAGCTCGACGAGCTGCTCGGCTGGTTCCGCGGCACCTCGCCGACCGGGGTGCACGCGCGCCCCTCGGAGGGGCTGACCGTGCCGCCGTTCGTGCTGGCCCTCGGCGAGGGCGCCACGATCGCCGCCCGGGCGGGCCTCCCCCTGGTCATCGGGGACCTCAGGAACCGGGAGAAGATGCGGCGCGGCATCGATCAGTACCGCGAGACCTTCCGCCCCTCCGTCTGGGCGGCGCGGCCCTACGTCGTCGTCTCGGGCACGGTCGCGGTGGCCCCGAGCCCGGAGGAGGCGCGCCGGCTGCTGCTCCCCGAGGCCTGGTCGATGGCGTACGCCCGCACCCACGGCACGTTCCCGCCGCTGCCGCCCGCCGAGCGGGTCGAGTCCCTCACCATGACGGACAAGGAGCGCGGCTTCTACGAGTCCGGGCTGACCGGCCACATCGCCGGCACCGAGGACCAGGTGGCCGACGAACTGCGGAGGCTCGTCAAGGAGACCGGCGCCCAGGAGGTACTGATCACCACCAGCACCTACGACCGGACCGCCCTCCTGGACTCCTACCGGCGCCTCGCCCGGGTCGCGGGACTGACCACGGCCTAGAATCGTGGGGTTTGCCCCGTGCCCCACCGACGCCCGGGCTCCCGGGTCCACCGGCCCGCGCACCGGGCCGCCCACAGGAGTCCCGCCGATGCCCAGCCCCGACGGCCGCCCCCACGACCCCTACGTCCGCGTCCGCGGTGCCCGGGAGCACAATCTGCGGGGTGTGGACGTCGACATCCCCCGGGACGTCCTCGTGGTGTTCACCGGGGTGTCGGGGTCCGGGAAGTCGTCGCTCGCCTTCGGGACGATCTACGCGGAGGCGCAGCGGCGGTACTTCGAGTCGGTCGCCCCGTACGCGCGGCGGCTGATCCATCAGGTGGGAGCGCCGAAGGTCGGGGAGATCACCGGGCTGCCTCCGGCGGTGTCCCTTCAGCAGCGGAGGTCGGCGCCGACCTCGCGCTCGTCCGTGGGCACGGTCACCAATCTGTCCAACTCGCTGCGGATGCTGTTCTCGCGCGCGGGTGACTATCCGGTGGGCGCCGAGCGGCTCGACTCGGACGCGTTCTCTCCGAACACCGCGGCGGGGGCGTGCCCCGAGTGCCACGGCCTCGGTCAAGTGCACCGTACGACGGAGGAGTTGCTCGTCCCCGACCCGTCGCTGTCGATCCGTGGGGGCGCGATCGCCGCCTGGCCCGGGGCCTGGCAGGGCAAGAACCTGCGGGACATCCTCGACACGCTCGGGTACGACGTGGACCGGCCCTGGCGCGAACTGCCCGCCGAGGAGCGGGAGTGGATCCTGTTCACGGACGAACAGCCGGTGGTCACCGTGCATCCGGTGCGCGAGGCCGAGCGCATCCAACGCCCGTACCAGGGAACGTACATGAGCGCCCGGCGCTACGTCCTGAAGACCTTCTCCGACACGAAGAGCACCACCTTGAGGGCCAAGGCGGAGCGGTTCCTCGCCGGCGCTCCCTGTCCGGTGTGCGGCGGCAGCAGGCTGCGGCCCGAGGCCATGGCGGTGACGTTCGCGGGGCGGACCATCGCCGAACTGGCCGCGCTGCCGCTGATCGAACTCGCGAAGTCCCTCACGGGCGACTCCGAGACGGCCCGCGTCCTGACCGAGGACCTCACCTCCCGGATCGCGCCCGTCGTCGAACTCGGACTCGGCTACCTCAGCCTCGACCGGGCCACCCCCACTCTCTCGGCCGGTGAGCTCCAACGGCTGCGTCTGGCGACACAGTTGCGGTCCGGGCTCTTCGGTGTGGTGTACGTCCTCGACGAGCCGTCCGCCGGACTGCACCCGGCGGACACGGAGGCTCTGCTCACGGTGCTGGAGCGGCTGAAGGCGGCGGGCAACTCGGTGTTCGTCGTCGAGCACCACTTCGATGTCGTACGTGGCGCGGACTGGCTGGTCGACGTGGGCCCGCAGGCCGGGGAGCACGGCGGGCGCGTCCTGCACAGCGGTCCGGTCGCCGGGCTCGAAGGCGTGCGGGAGTCCGCGACGGCATGCTTCCTCTTCGACCGCTCCCCCGCCCCGGCACGCCCGGCGCGCCCACCCCGCGGACAGGTGAGGGTCGGCCCGGTGACCCGGCACAATCTGCGCGACGTCACCGCCGAGTTCCCGCTGGGCGTGTTCACCGCGGTCACCGGGGTCTCCGGCTCCGGTAAGTCCACGCTGATCGGCGAGGTGACGGAGGAGTTGGCGGGAGTCGGCCGGCTGGTGAGTGTCGACCAGAGGCCCATCGGCCGTACCCCCCGCTCCAATCTGGCCACGTACACGGGGCTGTTCGACGTCGTGCGCAAGGTGTTCGCCGCGACGGAGGAGGCCACGGCGCGCGGCTACGGCGTGGGGCGGTTCTCCTTCAACGTGGCCGGAGGGCGCTGTGAGACCTGTCAGGGCGAGGGCTTCGTCAGTGTCGAGCTGCTGTTCCTGCCCAGTACCTACGCGCCGTGCCCGGACTGCGGCGGCGCCCGCTACAACCCCGAGACCCTCGAAGTCACCTACCGGGGACGGAACATCGCGCAGATCCTGGATCTGACGGTGGAGGCGGCGGCGCACTTCTTCGCCGAGACGGACACCCCGGCCGTCACGCGCAGCCTCGGCACCCTGCTGGACGTGGGCCTCGGTTATCTGCGACTCGGCCAGCCCGCTACCGAGTTGTCGGGCGGCGAGGCCCAACGCATCAAACTGGCGAGCGAGTTGCAGCGGGTTCGCCGGGGGCACACCTTCTATCTGCTCGACGAGCCGACGACAGGACTGCATCCGGCCGATGTCGAGGTGCTGATGGGCCAGTTGCACGGTCTGGTGGACGCCGGTCACACCGTCGTGGTGGTGGAGCACGACATGACGGTCGTGGCGGGCGCCGACTGGGTGATCGATCTGGGTCCCGGCGGAGGCGACGAGGGGGGCCGGATCGTGGCCGCCGGGCCACCCGAGCGGGTGGCGACGGCGGCCGGCCGGACGGCGCCCTACCTCGCCCGCGTGCTCGGGCCGGCCTGATCGCCGGCCCCGTCCGGTGACGCGCCCCTCGCATGTCAGGGGTGATGTCAGGGGTGCGCCTCGGAACGTGAACCGGTGCGGTGCGCACCCCCCCGTGCCGCGTCGGTCAGGGCGCGCCGGTCCGCGTGGCCGCCCGGCGGGATCTCGGGCCGCAGGCCGACCTCGGCCACCAGCCCGCGCGCCGACGCCACCCGCCACAGCGAGGCGAGCAGCGAGTCCTCGCCGACGAAGGCGGGCACCGTGCTCGCGGCTCCGTCGGCGAGCCGGTAGTGGATGCGCACCGGCTGGACCGGCACACCGGCGTCCAGCGCGGCCTGGAAGACGGCCCGGCGGTAGTGGCCCTGGGCGCGGCCGCACCACGTACTGCCCTCGGGGAAGGCGGCGACGGCGGAGCCGCCGCGCAGGGTCTCGGCTATCCGCTCCACCGTGCCGGGCAGGGCGCGCAGCCGGTCGCGGTCCATGAAGAGGGTGCCGCCGCGTGCCGCCAGCGCGCCCACGACGGGCCAGCCGCGCACCTCTGTCTTGGCGACCATCCGCGCCGGGCGGATGGCGGCGAGCAGCGGGATGTCCAGCCACGAGATGTGGTTGGCCACGATCAGCAGTCCTCCGGTGGGCCGGGCCGCGCCGGTGATCCGTGTGCGGACCCCGGCGGTGTGCACCACGGCGAGGCACCAGCGGCGGATCCACCTCTGGCGCGGCTGGTCCCGCAACAGGCCGACCAGCGGGATCAGGGCGACCCCGAGGACGACCACGGCCAGCAGCGCGGCCAGCCGCAGGACGGCGCGCGGCGCGCCTGTCCAGGGCCGCCCGGACTCCACGCAGTCGCGCGGCGAGCAGGGAGCGGTGGGCAGCCAGGCACTGGCTGCCCGGACGGGACCGGCGGCCCGCCCCCCCCGC